>NZ_JBEGED010000006.1:0-155799 GCF_040202885.1 Xanthomonas sp. WHRI 1810A | reverse complement strand
TTCTGGGCACCAGACAACACGAAACCGAGCCCCGCGCTCGGTTTTGTGCATTCTGGGGATCGTAAATCCCAATGCTTTCTCAAGCTCGAAACTGTCCCAGGCTGGCCTTGAGCTGCGCCGCCAGTCTGTCCAGGGTTTTGCCGCTGGCCGTGGTCTCCATCACCGCTTGAGCGGCCTTCTCAGCCTGCGCATGGATCACCTCAACTCGCCCTCGTACCTTGTGCGCGCCTTCGGCCTGATGCGCTGCGGCCTGCGTCGCCAACCCGATCGCGGCATGGACCTGCTCCACCGATGCCTGCACCGACTGCTGAAGCCGCGCGCTGTCACGCAGCACGGCAAGGCCTTCCTTCGCCTGACGCCCTGCCAGACCAATCGCCGCGACAGCTTCCTTGGCACCGGATTGCAGCGCGCCTATGTGCGCCTGAATATCCCCGGTGGAGCTTTGCGTCTTGCTCGCCAGCGCTCGCACCTCATCCGCGACAACGGCGAATCCACGGCCGGTTTCGCCCGCTCGTGCAGCCTCGATGGCGGCATTCAATGCCAAGAGGTTGGTCTGTTCAGCAATGCCGTGAATCACTTCCAGCACCACTTCAATCTGCTCACTTTGCTGCGCCAGACGCTCAATAACCCTGGAGCCGGTTTCGACCTGCCCCGCCAGCGCCTCGATCAGGTTGCCGACTTGATTTGAGGTGCGCGTGGTCTCATCAGTGGCCTGACGGATTTCCACCACTTGCTTGAGCGCGGCCTGCATCGCATGGCTTTCCGACTGCGCCTCGTCAGCCATCTGCTCGAGCGCCTTGAGGCTTGCCGCCACTTCATCGCGCTGCATTTCAGCGGCGGCATTGGCCCCGGCATTGCGCTTGCTGAGCGCGCCGATTTCCACACCGGTCTGCTGGGCGACATCACCGGCTTCGCGCACGATGGGCTGGAGCTTGTCGACAAAGCGGTTAACCGCTGCAGCCATGTCGCCGATTTCGTCGTTGCTGTTGAGTTTGACCCGTTTGGTCAAATCACCCTCGCCTGCCGCCAGATCGTTGAGCGCACTGATCAGCAGGTGAAGCTTGCTCACCACACGACGCCCAAGCACCACTGCCAAGACCAGCAACACGCCCAGGCCAACCAGCGCCAGGCTCATGCCGATTCTCCAGCGCAGCGTTTCTGCCGCATCCTGAACCGTTGCAGTGGTATTGCTGGCCATTGTCGAGGCGGCTGTTTGCGCCGACTCCAGGCGGGTGCGCAGCGCCGCAGAACTTTGCGTCGCAGCGCCCTGCAGACTGTCAGTGATCAGTTGCTCGCCGTTGCCGATCAGCGCAGTGAAACGCTTATCCAGCGCCGCCAGATTGGCCTCGACTGTCGCCGTCGACACACCCATGCGCACTTTGCCGATCTCCACACCGTTAGGGCTGATCGACGCTTCGACGTAATACACCGACGGATCGTTCTTCGCCGCATTGAGCACCTTGTCCATGGCTCGCTCGCCCTCCCCCTTGGCGAGCAAGGCTTTGATCGACTCATTCTCACGGTTCAGGTAGCGGGTCAGATGCTCGCCTTGGGCGTCGTCATACACAACGAACAGCACGTTAGGATTGCGCTGGGCGCGTCGTGCGAATTCAGAAAGCGTTGGCGTGTCGCCATCCCACATGGCGCGGGGCGCAACCGCGGCCAACAGCTCAGCCATGTCCGTTGCCGAATCCTTGAGATCCTTCTCAAGCGTTGCGCGCAGCTGCGTCTGTTCGTCCTTGAGGCGCGTGGACAGGCCGGCACTCAGACGCTGACGGGTATTTTGCGAGAGGCTGTCGAGACTGGCCGTCACCTCGCGACTGGCTTGCTCAAGCTCAGAGGACACATGCTGCGAATCTGCGCCCAGGCGCGCCGCAAGATCGGCTTCCAGGGCGGTCACCGTGCTCCGCGTCAGAGCGACTGCCACGAGCACCTGCACCAAAAGAGCTATGCCGAGGGCAATGAATACGGGTCGCAGCAAACGGCTGCGCAAAAGCGATAGGACGGCTGACACGGGCAATTCCCTCAGCATAAGCGCCATTAAAATGATGGCGTCTTTTCTGACGGTAGTTATAGCAAGTGCCGTGCCGTTGCAGCGAGGGGAATAACACGGACAAAACAAAGGGCCGCATGAGCGACCCTTGTTTGTGTTTCAGCAACCGATCAAGCAAACGGGTGACGCAGGACGATGGTTTCGTTGCGGTCAGGGCCCGTCGAAATGATGTCAATCGGCGCGCCGACCAACTCTTCCAGACGCTTGATGTAAGCACGCGCGTTGGCAGGCAGCTCTTCCAGGGTTTTCGCGCCCAGAGTCGACTCAGACCAGCCCGGCACTTGCTCATAAACCGGTTCAAGGCCGATGTAGCTGTCGGCGTCGGTCGGTGCATCGATCACGGCGCCGTTTTCGTTCTTGTAACCCACACAGATGTTGATGGTTTCAAGACCGTCGAGCACGTCCAGCTTGGTCAGGCAAATGCCCGAAATGCTGTTGATCTCGATAGCGCGACGCAGGATCACGGCATCGAACCAGCCGCAACGGCGTGCACGGCCGGTAGTCGCACCGAACTCGTGGCCACGCTTGGCCAGGAACGCACCGATGTCGTCGAACAGTTCAGTCGGGAAAGGACCCGAGCCGACACGGGTGGTGTAAGCCTTGGTGATGCCCAGGATGTAATCGAGGTACATCGGCCCCATGCCCGAACCGGTGGCAATGCCACCGGCCGTGGTGTTGGAACTGGTGACGTACGGGTAGGTACCGTGGTCGATGTCCAGCAACGAACCCTGAGCGCCTTCGAACATGATGTCTTTGCCCGCGCGACGCATGTCGTGCAGCGCAGCGGTGACGTCCAGCATCATCGGCTTGAGCAGCTCGGCGTATTCCATGCACTCGTCGAGCGTTTTCTGGAAATCGACTGCAGGCTCTTTGTAGTAATTGACCAGTACGAAGTTGTGGTAATCCAGCAACTCGCCCAGCTTGGCGGCAAAGCGTTCGCGGTGGAACAGATCGCCGATGCGCAGGCCGCGACGTGCGACCTTGTCTTCGTAGGCCGGGCCGATGCCGCGACCGGTGGTGCCGATCTTGTGCTCGCCGCGGGCCTTTTCACGCGCCTGGTCCAGCGCCACGTGGTAGGACAGGATCAGAGGGCAGGACGGGCTGATGCGCAGGCGCTCCCGCACAGGAATGCCCTTCTCTTCCAGCTTGGTGATTTCGCGCATCAGCGCGTCAGGCGCAACGACCACGCCGTTGCCGATCAGGCATTGCACGCCTTCGCGCAGGACGCCGGACGGAATCAGATGCAGCACGGTTTTTTCGCCGTCGATTACCAGCGTGTGGCCCGCGTTGTGGCCGCCTTGATAGCGCACTACCGCGGTAGCGTGTTCGGTCAGCAGATCAACGATCTTGCCTTTGCCCTCATCACCCCATTGGGTGCCCAGGACTACGACATTCTTACCCATTTCACTTGTCCTCATTCACGCAAACTTGGTGCCGGCGGCGGCCGGCAGGGAAACTCAAGAGGCCAGCGGCATTACCTGCCAACCCTCGCCATGCTGAATCAATTGCCGGTCGCAATCGGCCTCAAGCGCTGCCGAGACCTGCTGGCCGGGCAATGCCTGAACGACGCGCTGTCCTTCGCTGCGCAGTTGGCAAACCGTCTGCCATAGCGCCGCGTCCGTGCTGTCAGGCATCCAGATGCCGCCCGAAGGTAGCTCGATCCGGGCCTGCCCCAATGTGACCAGGGTTTTCAAATCGGTGGAAAAACCCGTCGCAGGACGCGCTCTGCCGAAATCTGCGCCGATGTCGTCATAACGACCGCCCTGAGCAATGGACTGACCCACGCCGGGCACGAATACCGCAAACACCACACCCGTATGGTAGTGGTAACCGCGCAACTCGCCGAGATCAAAATACATCGGCATGTCCGGGAACCGTGCTGCCAGCCGTTCGGCGATCTCCACCAAGTCATCCAGCGCATCAATCACAGGCGCCGGCGCGTTGGCCAGGCGATAGCGTGCCGCTGCGAGAACTTCACGACCGCCGCACAGGTCAACCAGCGCGCGCAACATGCCGGCCAGGTCGTCAGGCAGATTGGCGGTCAAGGCAATCACTTCATCGATTGCCTTGCGCTGCAAGGCATCGAACAGCTGTTGCTCGACTTCCCCGGACAGGCCGGCGGCGCGCGCGAGCCCACGGTAGATACCGACGTGCCCCAGGTCCATGTGGACGTCCGGCACATCGGCCAGCTTCAACATGGCAAGCATCAGGCTGATGACTTCGACATCGCTGGTCGGGCTGGCATCGCCATACAACTCGGCGCCCAACTGAATAGGGCTGCGTGAAGAGGATAGCGCACGTGGCTGGGCATGCAGCACGCTGCCGGCGTAGCACAGACGGCTCGGGCCTTCGCGGCGCAGGGTGTGCGCGTCGATTCGTGCGACCTGCGGGGTGATGTCTGCACGGAAACCCATCAGCCGGCCAGACTGCGGATCGACAACCTTGAAGGTGCGCAGATCCAGATCCTGGCCAGCACCTGTGAGCAGTGATTCGAGGTATTCGATGTGAGGGGTGACGACGAACTCATAACCCCAGCTTTGAAACAGATCCAGTACCTGACGACGCGCTACTTCAATGCGCGCAGCTTCCGGCGGCAATACTTCTTCGATGCCATCCGGCAGCAGCCAGCGGTCAACCGTTGCCATTACGCCTTTCCCCTATGATCCGGGCGGCCCCAACCCTTGGGCGGGCCTTGAGTGAAGCAGACGGTGAGTCGCGAAGGGTAATGTCCTCTGCCGGACTATCCCCGTACGTTTCGCGATCGTTCACTGTCCTCGAGAAAACTGCCGGGCACGAACCACGCCACGGCCAATCAATCGTGCAGACGCAAAAAAGCCGGGAATTTCCCGGCTGCCGCATCATACACACGTTTTACCGTGCGATCACCCCGCCGGGCAGTTTTGCTGCCCGGCGGAGTTGTCGATTACGGTTTGGCTTTTTCCAGATAGCGGAAGAAATCGCTGCTTGGATCCAGCACCATCACGTCACTTTTGTTGGCAAAGCTTTCACGGTAAGCGCGAAGGCTGCGGTAGAAGGAGTAGAACTCCTGATCCTGACCGTAGGCCTTGGAGTAGATCGCCGACGCTTGTGCGTCACCGTCACCGCGAGCTTCTTCAGACTCACGATATGCCTCTGCCACCAACACGCGACGTTGACGATCGGCGTCGGCACGGATGCCTTCCGCCAGCTCGTTACCCTTGGCGCGGTGCTCACGGGCTTCACGCTCACGCTCGGTGCTCATACGCTCGAACACGCTGCGGTTCACTTCCTTGGGCAAGTCAATTGCCTTGACCCGAACATCGATGACTTCGATGCCCAGTTCTTTCTCGGCCATCTTGTTCAACGAGGCAGTGATGTCCGCCATCAGTGCATCACGTTCACCCGACACGGCTTCGTGCAGCGTGCGCTTGCCAAACTGGTCACGAAGACCCGATTCCAGACGACGTGAAAGACGCTCATCCGCGATTTGCTTGAGACCGGATGTCGCGGTGTAGAAACGCTCAGCGTCCTTCACGCGCCATTTGGCGTAGGCATCGACCATGACAGCTTTCTTTTCCAGGGTCAGAAAACGCTGGGTCGGCGCATCGAGGGTCAGCAGGCGGCCATCGAATTTACGCACCTGATTCACATAAGGAATCTTCACGTGCAAACCCGGCGGAACATCAGCCTGAACCACACGACCAAACTGCAGCAATACAGCCCGCTCGGTTTGCGAAACGATGTACACGCTGTTCCACGCGACAACGGCCAGCACCACACAGACGATCAGAGCGACCAGAGATTTATTGCTCATCAGCGAGTCTCCCTAGTACGCGTGTCGCGCTGTGATTGCATGTCGGCAGACCTCGAGCCCGGATCGACGGCGGTAGCCGCTGCACCCGTTGCTGGAGCGGCGCCGGTACGACCACTTTCGATCATTTTATCCAACGGTAGATAAAGCAGGTTGTTCTGACCTTTGTCACCGGTCACCAAGACCTTACTGGTATTACTGAAGACTTCTTGCATGGTGTCCAGATACAGACGCTCACGCGTCACCTCCGGGGCCTTGCGGTATTCAGCGACCAGCTTGGTGAAGCGGTCTGCCTCACCTTTGGCGCGGGACACGACTTCATCGCGGTAGCCGTTGGCATCTTCGATGATGCGCTGGGCCTGACCGCGCGCTTCCGGTATCACACCGTTGGCGTAGGTTTCAGCCTGGTTGCGCGAACGTTGCTCGTCTTCACGGGCGCGGATCACGTCATCGAACGCTTCCTGAACTTCGCGCGGCGCCGCAGCGCTTTGCACGTTCACCTGGGTCACGGAGATACCGGTGCGATAGGTATCGAGGAAGCGTTGCAGGCGCTCCTTGATTTCGCTGGCCATCAACTCACGACCTTCGGTGAGCACCTGATCCATCGCAGTCGAACCGACCACATGGCGCAAGGCGCTTTCAGTCGCATGCTGCAGGCTGACTTCCGGCTGATCGACGTTCAGCACGAAGTCCTGCAGGTTGGTGATTTTGTATTGCACGGTCAGCGGCACTTCGACGATGTTTTCGTCTTCAGTGAGCATCTGGCCCTGCTTGCTGTACGCACGCTCACGCGTCACGTTTTCGAGGTACTTGCGGTCGAAAGGCGGGAAATAGATGTTCAGACCCGGACCGACCGTTTCGTAGTACTTGCCGAAGCGCAGCACGACAGCCTGCTCCTGCTCGTCCACGACATAGATAGCGTTGTAGAGCCAGATCGCCAGCAGCACGACCAGACCAATACCCAGCAGACCCAGGCCACCGCCCTTGCGGGAACTGCCCCCACCGCCACCATCGCTACTGCGTTTCTTGCCACCACCGAACAACCCATTCAGGCTTTCCTGCAGCTTTCGGAAGGCCTCGTCGAGATCCGGTGGCCCCTTGCGGTCGCCGCCCTTGCGCTTACCACCCCAAGGATCCTGATTATTCGAGTTGCCACCCGGCTCATTCCAAGCCATAGCGCTCTCCATCTGATAAAGCAAAGACGCGCCCACGGCGCGCCGACCAATGCTACAGAATGCCTGCGAAAGCGATACGTCCGCTTTTCGAGGCTTTTATTGCAAAGTGTGTTGCTCGATGAATTCCAGCGGCTGCAGTCCTTCGCGACTCACCAGGCGATTGAATTCAACTCGCGGTAAACGTACTGCCAACAAGCTTGTGCCTTCTTCGTCATGCTCTTCGCTCTGCACAGCGCCCAGTTGGAAAAACTGAGCCCGCAGTCGAGCAAAACCCTGAGACAAGCGCAAGGTGCCGATGAACAAATCGTCACCCAGCAATTCGGAGATGGCTTGTTTGAGCAGATCCAGGCCACGACCGTCGCGCGCTGAAACCCACACGCGCTGCGGCTTCCCATCAGGATCGCGCTGGATCTGAGGCTCGACCCCTTCAAGCAGATCGAGTTTGTTATAGACCTCCAGGATCGGCAAGTCTTGCGCCCCGATCTCGCCCAGCACCGCCATGACCTGCTCGATCTGCTCCATGCGATCAGGCTCGTGAGCATCGATCACATGCAAAAGCAGATTGGAGTTGCTCGATTCCTCAAGCGTCGCACGGAAGGCTTCGACCAGTTTGTGCGGCAGATGGCGGATGAATCCCACCGTGTCGGCCAGCACAATCGGCCCGAGGTCTTTGAGTTCGAGGCGGCGCAAAGTGGGATCGAGCGTTGCGAACAACTGGTCCGCAGCATAGACGTCGGAATCGGTCACCGCGTTGAACAGCGTGGACTTGCCGGCGTTGGTGTAACCCACCAGCGAAACCGTGGGGATATCGGCCCGCGAACGGCCACGACGCGCCTGATCGCGCTGACTGCGCACTTTTTCCAGGCGACTCTTGATCTGCCGCAGACGAACACGCAACAGACGACGGTCAGTCTCGAGCTGGGTTTCCCCCGGACCGCGCATGCCGATGCCGCCGCCCTGGCGCTCAAGGTGAGTCCAGCCGCGAACCAGACGGGTACTCATGTGCTCGAGCTGTGCCAGCTCGACCTGCAATTTGCCTTCATGAGTACGCGCACGCTGCGCGAAGATATCGAGAATCAGACCCGTACGATCAAGCACGCGACACTCGAAGACTCGCTCGAGGTTGCGTTCCTGACTGGGCGTAAGGACATGATTGAAGATGACGATGTCGACCTTCTCGGCTTTGACGTGGTCGCGTAACTCTTCGACCTTGCCGCTGCCAATCAGGTACTTGGCCGTTGGCCGATGCCGTGGCACATGAATAAATGCGACGGTATCGGCGCCAGCCGATAGAGCAAGTTCCTGGAACTCCTGCGGATCTTCGCGCGCCTCAGGGTCCTGACCATCCAAGTGAACGAGGATTGCCCGTTCACCACCACCGTGGCGCTCAAAGAACAAAGCAGACTCCTATCAGGCGTTACCTGGCTCAGCGTCAGCCGCTTCGGATTCGGTTGCGCTAGGCAGACGAATTGGACGAACCGGTACGACGGTAGAGATGGCGTGCTTGTAAACCATTTGGCTGACAGTGTTTTTCAGCAAAATAACGAACTGGTCGAAAGACTCGATCGTGCCTTGCAGCTTGATACCGTTTACCAGATAGATCGAAACCCCAACCTTTTCTTTACGCAAAGTGTTCAGGTAAGGGTCTTGTAGCGAATGCCCTTTTGACATGTGCCGCACTCCTTTAAGGATCAATAGAAATTCGAAAAATCAGCTTGAACCGTTACCCCCCAAGGATAGACGGCTATTGCAAGGACTCAGCTCAATATGGAGACCGATCCCAGGTATTTCAAGGCGCGTGGCAGATTGTCGCAAGCCAGGCTATCTAACCAGTGCAAATCTTCCCAGCTTCGCAACCAGGTGAACTGCCGCTTGGCCAACTGGCGCGTGGCGATGATGCCGCGTTCCTGCATCTCATCACGGGTCAGCTTGCCATCCAGATGATCCCAGACCTGGCGATACCCTACTGCTCTGATTGACGGCATGTTCGAGTGCAGATCGCCCCTCGAACGCAATGCCACAACCTCTTCCACGAATCCCTGGTCAAGCATGTGCGTGAATCGTTGCGCGATGCGCGTGTGCAGTACCGAGCGATCCAGGGGAGCGATCGCCAGATTCGCGACAGTATAGGGCAATTGATGACACCCCGAAGCGGCTGCTTCAGCACTTTGCGCAGTTTGTTGATCACGATGTGCGGTCATGCTCAATCCGCTCACCCGGTAAACTTCCAGCGCACGGGACAATCGCTGCGGATCGTTGGGATGAATCCGCGCCGCCGACACCGGGTCGATGGCCGCCAATTCATCATGCAACGCCTGCCATCCCTTGCTCCGGGCTTCGGACTCCAGCTGCGCCCGCACCTCGGGATCCGCCGCTGGCATGTCAGCCAAGCCCTCCAATAGAGCCTTGAAATACAGCATCGTGCCGCCCACCAGCAACGGAATTTTTCCGCGTGCGGTGATTTCGGCCATTGCGCTCAAGGCATCACGGCGAAAGTCGGCCGCCGAGTAGCTTTCGGACGGATCGAGAATATCGATCAGGCGGTGCGGATACGCGCCCAGAAGTGCTTTCGAAGGCTTGGCAGTGCCAATGTCCATGCCGCGATAGACCAGGGCCGAATCGACGCTGATCAACTCGCAGGGCAGGACCTTGGTCAGCTCGATGGCCAGATCGGTTTTACCTGCGGCGGTCGGCCCCATCAAAAAGATGGCGGGAGGCAGTGCGCTCATCAGCGGCCGCGCAGGAAAAGTTTGTCGAGATCGTCCAGCCCCAGTTGCGTCCAGGTCGGCCTGCCGTGATTGCACTGGCCACTGCGCTCGGTGTTTTCCATGTCACGCAGCAAGCCGTTCATTTCGGGGATCGCCAGCCGCCGATTCGCCCGGATCGCGCCGTGACACGCCATCGTCCCGAGCAATTCGTTCATGTGCGCCTGCACGCGGTCGCTGGTGCCATACTCCATCAGGTCGGCCAACACGTCCTGCACCAGGCGGTTGGCTTCGGCCTGCTTGAGCAACGCGGGTATCTGCCGAATCGCCAGGGTTTCCGGACCCAGGCGCTGCAACTCGAACCCCAACCGCTGGAACGTTGCCAGGTGCTCTTCGGCGCAGTCGGCTTCACGCTGGCTCACCGCCAGCGACTCAGGCACCAACAACGGCTGCCCGCTCAGGCCTTCGCTGGCCATCGCGATTTTCAGGCGCTCGTACATGATCCGTTCGTGGGCTGCATGCATGTCCACCAGGACCAGGCCATGGGCGTTTTCCGCCAGGATGTAGATCCCCTTCAACTGCGCCAGCGCGTAACCGAGTGGCGGAACGTCGCCGGTCGATTCAGGCAGGGCAACGGGCACGCCGCTTCCTTGCTGGGCAGTCGGCAACGGGGCGAAGAATTCTTTGTAGGCCGCTTGCGCCTCGGCGGCGGGCAGCATTGAACCTGGGCGCGGCGTGTACTGGTATTGATAACCGGCACCGCTGCCGAAGCCTGCCGGCCTGCTCAACGGATCGGACTGAGGCTGCTCAAGCAAGCTGTTGGCCAAGCCCATCTCGCCCTGCGGCCCGAACTCGCCGGCTTCCGGGCCGGTGGGACGCACAAGCGCCGTAATCGATGTGGTGCCGGCCAGTTGATCTTCCGGACGCACATCACCGAGCGCGCGGTGAAGGGTGCCGTACAGGAAATCATGGACCATGCGCCCGTCACGGAAACGCACTTCGTGCTTGGTCGGGTGAACGTTGACGTCGACCACGGCCGGATCGACCTCGAAAAACAGCACGAACGTCGGATGACGACCATTGAAGAGCACGTCGCGATACGCCTGGCGCACCGCATGGGCCACCAGTTTGTCGCGCACGGCCCGGCCGTTGACGAAGAAATACTGCAGGTCAGCCTGGCTGCGCGAAAACGTCGGCAGCCCTACCCAACCCCAAAGCTTCAGGCCATTGCGATCTATCTCGATGGGCAATGCCTGCTCCAGGAAGCCCGCACCGCAAATCGCCGACACGCGCCGCGCGCGGGCCATGTCATCGTGGGCTTCATGAAGACTGAGGATGGTTTTACCGTTGTGACGCAGATGAAACGCCACATCAAATCGGGCCAGCGCCATGCGTTTGATCACTTCCTGCAGGTGATCGAACTCGGTTTTCTCGGCCTTGAGAAACTTGCGCCGTGCGGGCGTGTTGAAAAACAGGTCGCGGACTTCAACCGAAGTCCCCACCGGATGCGCCGCAGGCTGAACGCGCGAGGCCATGTCGCGGCCTTCGGTTTCCACCTGCCAGGCCTGGTCGGCGTCGCGCGTACGCGACGTCAGCGTAAGGCGCGCGACAGAACTGATCGACGCCAGGGCTTCGCCCCGAAACCCGAGGCTCATGACGCGCTCGAGGTCTTCCAGGTCGCGGATCTTGCTGGTGGCATGTCGCGCCAGGGCCAGCGGCAGGTCGTCGCAGGAAATACCCCCTCCGTCGTCGCGCACCCGCAGCAGCTTGATACCTGCTTGCTCGACATCGACATCGATGCGCCGTGCACCCGAATCCAGGCTGTTTTCCAGCAATTCTTTGATGACGGAAGCCGGACGTTCAACGACCTCACCCGCCGCGATCTGGTTCGCCAGACGCGGGCTGAGCAGTTCGATGCGGGCCACTTTGGCGCCGGGATTCTCAGGCTGCAGGGCTGCCGCTTCGAATCCTGATTCGTCCAGCAACAGGTCGGTCAAGGCTCACCTGCCAGTTCCGTGCTCGGAATCCTCAGGTCCTGACCGATTTTCAGGGCATCGGTTTTCAATGAGTTGGCATTGCGCAGCGCACCCTCGCTCATCTCATAACGGGCGGCGAGCATGGCCAGCGTTTCGCCGGGCCGTACGACGTGATTGCGCGCGCCCATGGCGAGCTTGCCGTTGTCCCGCAGCCACGCGATGTAGGTGCCCTGCGGTGGATTCTGCTGGAAGAACTGTTTCACGCCAGCCGTGATCGATCGGGCCAATGCCTGCTGGTGACTGGCACCTTCAAGCTTATTGGCTTCGGCGGCATTGGAGATGAATCCGGTCTCGACCAGGATCGACGGGATGTCCGGCGACTTCAGCACCATGAAGCCCGCCTGCTCGACCCGAGACTTGTGCAGCGACGTCACGCGCCCGATGTTGCTCAGGACCTTCTGGCCCACGTTCAGACTGGACGTCAGGGAGGCTGTCATCGACAGGTCGAGCAACACGCCCGCCAGCATCCGGTCCTTGTCGTCCAGGCTCACGGCGCCCGCCCCCCCGATCAAGTCAGAGCGGTTTTCGCTGTCCGCCAGCCACCGAGCAGTCTCGGACGTGGCGCCGCGCTCGGACAATGCAAACACCGAGGCACCGAACGCCGCCGAAGACGGCGCAGCGTCCGCGTGGATCGACACGAACAGGTCGGCGCCCTTGGCTCGAGCGATTTCCGTGCGTTTGCGTAACGGGATAAAATAGTCGCCGGTGCGGGTCAGCTCAGCGCGATAGCCTTTCTCGGCACTGATCTGGCGCTGCAATTCCTTGGCAATCGCCAGCACCACGTTTTTCTCTTTCTGTCCGCGCCCGCCCGAGGCGCCCGGGTCTTCCCCACCGTGACCAGCATCGATGACCACCACGATGTCACGCTTGCCATTTGGCACCGGCGTCAGCTTGATTTCGGGTTTGGCCGGGCTCACAGGCACCGCAGGCGCCGTATTGGCGGCGGTATCGGGGACGGTGGAAATCGGGCTCGGGTTGGCATCGGCCGCGTTGTCGAACAGGTCGACCACCAGGCGGTTACCGTATTGCTGGTTGGGCGCCAGGGTGAAGCTTTTCGGGGTCACGGCCTTTTTCAGGTCGATGACCACACGCAGGCTGTCGGGTGTGCGCTGGGCCGAACGCATGCTGGTGATGGGTGTGTTGGCGGTGCCTACGTTCAGGGAGCCGCCCAGGGTCGCGCCGTTGATGTCGATGACCAGACGATCAGGCGACTCCAGAGTAAACACGCTGGCCTGGACCGGGCCAGATAGATCGAAAACCAGCCGAGTGTTATCCGGTGCGCGCCATAAGCGGACACTTCGTACCTGTGAAGCAGCAAACGCATCGATTGCCAATGTCGTCAGCAACAGCCCTATCACAGTAACCAGCGCGCGCATGCGCATACCTAACCCCATATCTATTTGAATTCCAAAGCCAAAGCGGCACACCACGTCTCGCCACGTGAGCTTTCCGGGCTCAATGTCAGCGCCCGACCATCAGCGTGCGGCCCAATGGTAATGGTCAGGTCAGGCTTTGGCAAAAAGCCTGCCCCCAGACTGGGCCACTCAATCAGACAGAGCGCCTCTCCTTCGAAGTAATCGCGGATGCCGAGGAATTCTAGCTCTTCTGGATCAACAAGTCGGTAAAGATCAAAGTGATACGCGCGATATCTCCCAGTTTCGTAAGGTTCTACCAGGGTGAAGGTCGGGCTTTTTACCGCGCCCACATGGCCCAGCCCTCGGATAATCCCGCGCGAGAGCGTGGTCTTGCCCGCGCCGAGATCGCCTTCCAGAAAAATAACGCCATTGGCATCAGTCACTTGGGCGATCTTCTCGCCGAACGCCGTCATGGCCTCCTCACCCACCAGATGCAGGGTTAGCTCAGACACGGTTGTTGCTCCTCCAACAGGGCACGAATCACAGGAATCAGATCAGCGGCAGCCAGACCTCGGCCCAGGGCGCCCAATTGTTCGCCGGCCCTGGCGTGCAGCCAGACCGCAAGGCAGGCCGCGTCGAACGCGGACATCTTTTGCGCCAGCAGCGCGCCAATGACACCGGCCAGTACATCGCCCAGACCGCCAGTGGCCATGGCAGGGTGACCGTGATCACACAGCGCCAGCTCGCCGTTGAGGTTGGCGACCAGACTGCCGGTCCCCTTGAGCACGCACACGGCATTGAATTTAAGGGCCAGTGTGCGCGCAGCCTTGGGCCGATCCGCCTGAACGTCGTGGGTGCTGATCCCCAGCAGCCGCGCGGCCTCCCCCGGATGCGGCGTGATCACGCAATCCTTGGGCAACTTCACCCAGCCTTGCGCCAACTGATTAAGCGCATCGGCGTCCCACACTTGCGGGCGGTCAGCGTTGGCGGCCGCTGACAACAGGCTGCGCCCCCAGCTGTTCTGCCCCATGCCGGGACCGACCACCATCACCGTCGCCGGCTCGATCAGCGCCATCAGTTGGTTCGCCGAATGGATACCGGTGCTCATGACTTCAGGAAACCGCACCAGCGCCGGCGCGACATGTTCAGGACGAGTGGCCAGCGTCACCATGCCCGCGCCGCAGCGCAGGGTGCTTTCCGTGGACAGCAACGCCGCCCCACCAAAGCCGTGATCACCGCCCATCACCAGCACCCGGCCAAACATGCCCTTGTGCGCAGTTCGGGGGCGCGGCGCCAGTTTGGGCAGGTTGAAGGTATCCAGGCGCTTAACGCTGACGGGGGTCGCAGCAACAATCGTCGAATCGGCTTGAAGGTCGTCGAACACCAGTTCGCCCACCAGGTCGGCCGCGTCACCGGTAAACAGCCCGACCTTCAGCCCGATAAAGGTGATCGTCAGGTCCGCCCGGACCGCAACGCCCAGGGTACGGCCGGTATCGGTGCACAGCCCGGAAGGAATATCGATGGCAGCGACCGGCAAACCACTGTCGTTGATCGCCTGGATAACCGCCGCGTACGGCTCCCGCACCTCGCCACTCAGCCCGGTCCCGAGCAACGCATCAAGGAGAATGCCTTCCAGCGGCTGGCTCGACCAAGGCTGAACATCAACCCCAGCGGCAAGCGCTTCCTTATAAGCCGTTTCGGCGTCGCCGCTCAGGCCCGAACTATCGCCAACGGCAAACACCTTGACCGCCCAGCCCGCACGCTGGGCCAGTGCGGCCACCAGATACCCGTCGCCGGCGTTGTTGCCGCGCCCCGCCAATACAGTCATTTGTTGGCCGGCCGGCCAGTGCCGGCGGACGGCGCGCCATGCGGCGTGTGCGGCGCGCTGCATCAACGCCAGGCCAGGCGTGCCCGCCGCGATGAGGCGCGAATCGAGATCACGCACCTGCGCGGCGTCATACAGTGCGTCGGGTAATTGGGGTTTGCTGTGCAACATACGTTTATGCGCTCCGATGTCTGGCAGAATTATACGCACCTGCGTCCCGGTGTCCTCTTTGCATGACCGCTATCACTGTTGATCCATCATCCCCTTCAACGTCGTTGACGACCGCTGAACTGCACACTCTTGCCGAGTCAATCAAGGGATGGGGCCGTGAGCTCGGCTTTCAGCAAGTCGGCATTGCGGGACTGGATCTGGCGGAGCATGAGCAGCATCTCGAGCGCTGGCTCGAGGCTGGTTATCACGGCGAGATGGACTATATGGCAGCCCATGGCAGCAAACGTTCGCACCCCGCCGAACTGGTGCCGGGCACGTTACGCGTGGTCTCCCTGCGCATGGACTACCTGCCGGGCGATACTGAAATGGCGCATCGGCTGGCCGAACCGGAAAAGGCCTACGTCTCGCGCTACGCATTGGGCCGCGACTACCACAAGCTGATCCGCAAGCGCGTGCAGCAACTGGCCGAGCGTATTCAACGGGACATCGGGCCGTTCGGCTTCCGGGCCTTCGTCGACAGCGCGCCGGTGCTGGAAAAAGCCATTGCCGAGCAGGCCGGGCTGGGCTGGATCGGCAAGAACACGCTGGTGCTCAATCGCAAGGCCGGCAGTTACTTCTTCCTCAGCGAGCTGTTCGTTGATCTGCCGTTACCGGTGGACCCGCCCCACGCGACTGAACACTGCGGCCGCTGCACGGCGTGTCTGGAGATTTGCCCGACCAATGCCTTTGTCGGCCCTTACGTTCTGGACGCGCGGCGCTGTATTTCCTACCTGACCATCGAACTGAAAACCTCGATCCCGGAAGAGTTTCGCTCGCTGATCGGCAATCGGGTGTTTGGTTGTGATGATTGCCAGATTGTCTGCCCGTGGAACCGCTTCGCCAGGCCGACCGATCAGACCGATTTCAAACCGCGACACAACCTCGATAACGCCGGGCTCGCCGAGTTGTTTTTGTGGGATGAAGACACGTTTCTCAGCAACACTGAAGGCTCACCGTTGCGCCGGGCCGGCTATGAGCGCTGGTTGAGGAATCTCGCCGTGGGGCTGGGGAACGCGCCGTCCACCATTCCGGTGCTTGAGGCGCTGAAATCGCGGCGGGACGATTCGTCAGAGATGGTGCGTGAGCATGTGGAGTGGGCGTTGCAACAGCATGAATGCAGAAGGCCGGACGCAAATCCGTAGGAGCGCGCTTGCCCGCGAATGAGGCATGCCAGGCACCGTCAACGTTGATGGTGGTGACGTCATCGCGGGCAAGCGCGCTCCTACAAAAGCAGCGCGCTCAATGCCCATCCTTGTAGACAAACTTTGGCATTTCCCAGTGATACTTGATCGCCAGCAGCCGAAGCAGCAGGCCGCCGGACAGGGTAATCAGGGTGCCCTGCTCCACCGGCAAGCCAAGGTACTGACACAACAGAAAGCACCACGCTGCGGCAAACGACACACTGGCATAAAGCTCGCGCCGGAAGATCAGCGGGATGTCGTTGCAGAAGATGTCCCGCAGAATGCCGCCGAACACACCGGTAATCACGCCACTGACCGCGGCGATGATCAAGCCATGGCCCATTTCCAGCGCCGTGGTACAGCCGATCACCGTAAAAGCGACCAGCCCCAGCGCATCGAGCACCAGAAACAACGAGCGCAGGTGACGCATCAAGGGTGCGATCAGAATGGTCATCAGCGCCGCGACGCTGGTCAGCACCAGGTATTCCGGATGTTTGACCCACGTCAGCGGGTAATGCCCGAGCAGCACGTCGCGCATTGACCCGCCGCCCAGCGCCGTGACGCACGCGATCAACACCACGCCGAACCAATCCATGCCGCGACGCCCCGCCGACAGCGCACCGGTCATGGCTTCGGCAGTGATGGCGACCAGATAGAGCATCAACAGCATAGGGACGCTCAGACCTTGATGAAGTGCTCACGGTAAAACTGCAGTTCGGCAATGGACTCGCGGATATCGTCCAGCGCCAGGTGTGTGCTGCCTTTCTTGAACTTCAGCTCCGGTGACCAGCGCGCGGCCAGCTCCTTGAGGGTCGAGACGTCCAGGTTGCGGTAGTGGAAGTAGTTTTCCAGCAGCGGCATGCGCTTATAAAGAAAGCGTCGGTCCTGGCAAATGCTGTTGCCGCAGATGGGCGAGCTGCGCTCCGGTACCCATTGCTTGATGAACTCCAGGGTCATGGCCTGGGCTTCGTCGTTGGAGATGGTGCTTTCGCGCACACGCTGGGTCAGGCCAGAGCCGCCGTGTTGACGGGTGTTCCATTCATCCATGCCCGCCAGCAACTCATCGCTCTGATGGACAGCGATCACAGGGCCTTCGGCCAGCGTGTTCAATTCGCTATCGGTGATGATGGTGGCCATTTCGATAATGACGTCGTTATCAGGGTCCAGACCGGTCATTTCCAGGTCGATCCAGATCAGATTTTGTTTGTTCTGCATATGTCGGCTCCTCAACGTAGGCGCGCAGTTTAGCCCAAGCAGGCATGCTAGACTCCTTTGCGCTCCACACTATCAGCTACATTTCGCGACATAAAAAACGGAACACTGAACACCCATGGCCAAACGCCAACTCAATCGTCGTCAAAACTGGCGCATCGAAAAGATTCAGGGCGAGCGCGCCGCCCGCGCCGCCAAGCGTGAAACACTGACCCTGGAGTCGCTGGAAGGCGGCGACCTGGGCCCCGAGCAAACCGGGTTGGTGATTGCGCACTTCGGCGTGCAAGTGGAAGTCGAGGCTCAGGAAGGCGAGCTGAGCGGTCAGGTTTTCCGCTGCCACTTGCGCGCCAACCTGCCGGCGCTGGTCACCGGTGACCGTGTGGTCTGGCGTGCAGGCAATCAGGGCATCGGCGTGATCGTTGCGCAACTGCCCCGCACCACCGAGCTGTGCCGCCCGGACAGCCGCGGCCAGCTCAAGCCCGTAGCGTCCAACGTTGATCTGATCGTGATCGTGTTCGCGCCCATGCCCGAGCCTCACGCCAACCTGATCGACCGGTACCTGGTCGCCGCCGAGCATGCAGGCA
This sequence comes from Xanthomonas sp. WHRI 1810A, assembly GCF_040202885.1. Lineage (NCBI taxonomy): Bacteria > Pseudomonadati > Pseudomonadota > Gammaproteobacteria > Lysobacterales > Lysobacteraceae > Xanthomonas > Xanthomonas sp. WHRI 1810A. The sequence continues at coordinate 137,673 of NZ_JBEGED010000006.1, read as the reverse complement.
TTCGCCCGCTGCTGCTGCTGAACAAATTCGACCTGATCGACGAGCAGAACGCCCCGGCCTTGAACGCGCTGCTGGCGGTGTATCGCACACTGGGCTATCCGGTGCTGGAAGTGTCCGCGCACCAGGGTGACGGCATGCAACTGCTGCAGACGCAACTGGACGAGCACATTAGTGTGTTCGTCGGGCAGTCGGGCGTGGGCAAGTCGTCGCTGGTCAACAGCCTGTTGCCTGAAGTGGGCACCCGTGTCGGGCCACTGTCGGAGCTGTCCGGTCAGGGCACGCACACCACGACCACCGCGCGCTTGTTCCACTTCCCCAACGGCGGCGATCTGATCGACTCGCCGGGTATTCGTGAATTCGGCCTGGGCCACGTCAGCCGCGCCGATGTGGAAGCCGGCTTCATCGAGTTCAACGACCTGATCGGCACCTGCCGCTTCCGCGACTGCAAACATGATCGCGAACCCGGTTGCGCATTGATCAAGGCGCTGGAAGACGGTCGCGTGCAGCAACAGCGCATGAACAGCTATCGCTCGATCATTGCCAGCCTGCCGGAGGGTAGCCGCTGATCGACGAAAGTCTGTAGGAGCGCGCTTGCCCGCGATTGAGGTGTGTCAGGCGCCATCAATGCTGGAGGTGCGGACGCCATCGCGGGCAAGCGCGCTCCTACAAAAAAAACGCCGCGATCATCGCGGCGTTTTCGATTGCGTCACACCCTAGTTATTCGTCTCTTCAACCTTCAGCGTGCCCTGCTCGAAGATGTTCAGCTTCTGCCGAATCTCGTGGGGTTGGGCGTACGCCTGTGGATCGACGGCAGGCGCCGAAATTGAAGCGCCGGGCTTGGCTGCGGGCGCAGTCACGGGGGCCTTGGGATCGACCGGCGATGCCGGTGCCTCGCCGACGTTCTGCGAACCTTCGATCTTCTGCTGCGCCTTCTTGGTCATGACCACGATATCGATGCGGCGGTTGATCGGGTTTTGCGGATGATCCCTGTCGTACAGCGCCGATGATGCATAACCGACAACACGGGCGACCTGGGCGTCCGGATAGCTGCCGGCCACCAGTACGCGGCGTGCAGCGTTGGCGCGACCGGAGGACAGCTCCCAGTTACCAAATCCATTGTTGCCCACATACGGCGTTGCATCGGTGTGGCCGCTGATGCTGATCTTGTTGGGAACCGCTTTGATCGTGTCAGCCATGGCCAGCAGGATGTCCTCGAAATACGGTTTCAAGCGTGCGCTGCCGATGTCGAACATGGGGCGGTTGTCAGCGTCCATGATCTGGATGCGCAGGCCGTCCTGGGTGATCTCGAACAAAATCTGGTCTTTGAATTTCTGCAGTTGCGGGTTCTCGTTGACCTTGTTCTGCAGTTCCTGAAGCAGCAATTCAAGGCGTTCCTGCTCGACCTGCTCGGCCGCTGCATCCTGGGTGTCGGAATCGATCGGCACGCGATCAGGTGCGGGCACGGACTGGACTTCAGGATTGAGCGTCTGGTCCGGCGACATCTCGGGCGAGCCGCCCAAGTCAATCACGTAGGGGGATCCGCTCTCGGAGAAACCGACCGGGTCTTTGAAGTAACCGGCGATGGCGAGCAACTGTTCCGGGGTGGCCGAGGACATCAGCCACAACACCAGGAAGAACGCCATCATCGCGGTCGCAAAGTCAGCGAAAGCGATTTTCCAGGCGCCGCCGTGGTGTCCGCCGCCGTAGCGCTTGACGCGCTTGATTATGATCGGCTGGTTATTTTCCATGGATCAGCGACCGCGGACTGCTTGTTCCAGCTCGCTGAAGCTGGGGCGATGCGCTGGATACAGCACCTTGCGGCCGAACTCCACCGCCAGTGAAGGCGGCACGCCAGAGGCCGAGGCGACCAGCGAGGCCTTGATGGATTCGAAGACATTCATCTCTTCCTTGGCATCGTGGGCCAGGGAAGTGGCCAGCGGGCCGAAGAAACCGTACGCCGCGAGGATACCGAAGAAGGTACCGACCAGTGCCGCACCTACGTGCATACCGATGGCCGCTTTGTCACCGGAACCCAGCGACGCCATGGTCACCACAATACCGAGTACGGCGGCAACGATACCGAAACCGGGCATCGCGTCGGCCACGCCGGTCACTGCATGGGACGGGTGTTCGAGCTCTTCCTTCATGCTCAACAGCTCCATGTCGAACAGACCTTCCAGTTCGTGCGGAGCCATGTTGCCGGACGACATGATGCGCAGGTAATCGCAGATGAACGCGATCATGCGGGCGTCTTTCAGCACGCTGGGGTACTTGGTGAAGATCGGGCTGTTTTCAGGCTCTTCGAGGTCCCCTTCAATCGCCATCATGCCTTCGCGGCGACTCTTGTTGAGGATCTCGTAGATCAGGCCCAGCACTTCCAGGTAGAACGCGTGAGTGAAGCGCGTCCCGAACATCTTCAAGGATTTCTTGATGACGAGCATGGTCATGTAACCAGGGTTCGCCTGAAGAAATGCGCCGAGCGCAGCCCCACCGATGATCATCACCTCGTAAGGCTGAATCAGCGCGGCGATCTGGCCGTGGGACAGGACGTATCCGCCGAGTACACTCGCGAAAACGACGATGATGCCGATAATTTTTGCCATAGATAAAGATTACTTACTGAGTCGGGTTCAAGGTCATGTTTCGCAGGAGTGTCAAAACTCTTGTTCTACATATCGGCCCATCTGCGCGAGACTGTAGGCAATCAGGACGAAAAAACCGCGTGGCAGGCTGTAAGCGGGGTACACCGCGAGGGCCAGCATGATGCCAGTATCGGACTTCATTCAAACCACCCAGCCGTACGGGATTCATGAATGCAACCAGAAACGTCGTCACAAAAGCCGGTCCCTAGAACACTCGACGCCTGGATCAAACAGCTGGACGGCATCGCGCTGCCGGTGCCCGCCGCAGCGCATGCGAAGGTGCGCACTGCGCTGAATGACAGCCGCCGCTCGATACGCGACATCGCCGAGATGATGCAAGCCAGCCCGGCCCTGGTCCTGAGCGTACTGCGCGAAGCCAATCATCACGGCAATGGCACCACCGAACCTGCCGAGAGCCTTGAAGTGGCGATCAATCGGCTGGGGCTGGCGCGCACTGAAACGCTGCTGGGTCGCCTGCCCGCCTTGGAAGACCGGGACATCCCGCCCGCCCTTCGGCAATTGCAGATGATCAGCCAGCACGCGACGCAACAGGCCACCGGCTTGTTTGCCAGTCAATTGGCGCGGCTGTGGCAGGACATTCATTTGGGCAGCCTGCTGTTTCTGTCTCCGCTCTGGCCCTTGGCACTGGCCCATCCCAAGCTGCTGGAAGACTGGGAGCTGCGCGTCATTCACAAAGGCGAGTGCGCCAAAAAAACAGAGAAGGCCCTGTTTGGCGTTCGCCTGATCGAGCTGTGCAAGGCTGTGGCCGAGCACTGGCATCTGCCGATATGGGTCACCCGTTGCTATCGGCTGATGATCAGTGAACACCGCAACCTGGTGAAGGTGCTGCGCATCGCCCATGAGAATGCAGAGCCGCTCAAGCAGCAACAGCACCTGGATGCAGACCTGCCGCTGCAACGCTGGCTGAATCAACCGGCCAACACCGTGTTGCTGGCCAATGGGCTGGCGCTTTCGGCGCAACATGCCTGGGACAGTCCCCATACGTTGCGTTGGCAGTTGCTGACCAGCCTTTATCTGCAACAGCCGCTGGAGATAGTGCAGCAGCAAGTCCACCAGAATGCAGCGAGCAGCGCCCGGGGGCACGCAGGCGTGGACATCTGGCATCCGGCTGAAGCCCTACTGTGGCCGTGGGGGACGCGCCGTATTCATAAAGGCCTGCTGGCGGCGCCACCTCCACCCGCCGAAGCCCTGCGCGACTGGCGCAAGCAGTGCGCGTACTTGCTTCAGGAGCCCAGTCCGTTCAGTAATGCGATGCACTTGACCACATTCGCTCGCGACGCGCTCCTGGCCTGTGGCCTGCGGCGGGTGATGCTGCTGATGATCGACCGCAAAATCGATGCGCTGCGCGTCCATCAAGTGGCGGGGCTGGACAAATCCGCGGCCTCACTGGTGGTGTCGTTCAAGGACAGCACGGTCCTGCAACGCCTGCTGGCACAAGCCACACAGCTGCGCCTGACCCCTGCCAATAACGCTCAATTTTCGGCGCTGATGCCGGCCAATCTGCGGGGCCAGTTCAGCGGCGAAAACCTGTTGATCCGCTCGCTGGCCAGCAATGGACGGGTGCTGATGCTGCTGGTCGCCGATCAAGGCGGAGGGTTGCTGTCCGAAATCACCGTGCAGGCGTTCGGAAAAACGGCGCAGTGCATCGAGAAAGCGCTTACGACGTTTAGCCATCGCAATGGTTGACGCCTGAGCTACAATTCGCCTCTTTTTGACGATCTGGAGACCTTACATGTCTGCCTTTTCAAGCTTGCCACTGGTGATTGAGCCAAGCGACCTCCAGGCACGGCTTGGCGCTTCAGAGCTGATTCTCGTGGACCTGACCAGCGCTGCGCGCTATGACGCCGGCCACATTCCCGGTGCCCGTTTCGTCGACCCGAAACGCACTCAGCTGGGCCAGCCTCCAGCCCCGGGATTACTGCCGAGCCTGGCGCAGCTGCAGGCGCTGTTCGGCGAACTGGGCCACAACCCGGATGCAGTTTACGTGGTCTACGACGACGAAGGCGGCGGCTGGGCCGGGCGCTTTATCTGGCTGCTCGATGTGATTGGCCATCATCACTATCACTACCTAGACGGTGGTCTGCTCGCCTGGCAAGCCGAGGGTCTGCCCTTGTCCACCGACGTGCCTGCTGCCGTGGGCGGTCCGGTCCCACTGACATTGCATGACGAGCCGACGGCCACACGCGAATACCTGCAAAGCCGTCTGGGCGCCCAAGACCTTGCGATCTGGGACGCTCGCGCCCCCACCGAGTACTCCGGCGAAAAAGTGGTCGCGGCAAAAGGTGGCCACATTCCCGGCGCCGTGAACTTCGAATGGACCGCCGGCATGGACCCGGGGCGTCAGCTGCGGATTCGCAAGGACATGCCGCAGATCCTGGAAAGCCTGGGCATCACCCCTGACAAAGAAATCATCACCCATTGCCAGACCCATCACCGCTCCGGGTTCACCTATCTGGTGGCCAAGGCGCTGGGCTACCCGCGCGTCAAAGGCTACGCGGGTTCGTGGGGCGAATGGGGCAATCATCCCGACACACCGGTCGAGCGCTGACAGCCGACCCGAATCATGGCGCGTCCTTTGATCGGCGCGCCCTTCAATCCGAGAACATGGCTTAGGAATCTTGATGAAACAGCGTCTGTTTATCTTCTTTCAATACGTGCTCCCTCACCACGTGCTCTCGCGACTGGCCGGCTGCGTTGCAGAATGCCGCGTGCGCTGGTTCAAGAACGCCTTCACCCAATGGTTCGTGCGCCGTTATCAGGTCGACATGTCGCAAGCGTTGGTGGAAGACATCACCGGCTACGAGCACTTCAACGCATTCTTTACCCGCGCATTGAAACCCGGCGCACGCCCGCTGGATGAAACACCCGGCGCCATCCTGTGCCCCGCCGACGGCGCGGTCAGCCAACTGGGCGCGATTGAGCATGGCCGGATTTTCCAGGCCAAGGGCCACAGCTTCAGTGCGCTGGAATTGCTGGGCGGCGATGCCCGGTTGTCAGCCCCGTTCATGGGTGGCGAGTTCGCTACGATTTATCTGTCGCCCAAGGACTACCATCGCGTGCACATGCCGCTGGCCGGCACGTTGCGTGAAATGGTCTACGTGCCTGGCCGCATCTTCTCGGTCAACCAGACCACCGCTGAACACGTGCCCGAGCTGTTTGCACGCAACGAGCGTGTGGTCTGCCTGTTCGACACAGAGCGCGGTCCGATGGCCGTGGTGCTGGTGGGCGCGATGATTGTGGCGTCCATCGAAACGGTGTGGGCCGGGCTGATCACGCCGCCCAAGCGCGAACTCAAGACCACCCGCTACGACGAAGCCGCCCGGGCGCCGGTGCACCTGGGAAAAGGCGCGGAGCTGGGTCGCTTCAAACTGGGCTCTACCGCCATCGTTTTGTTTGGGCCGGGCCAGGTGAAATGGGCCGAACAGTTGGCCGCAGGATCCCCGACGCGGATGGGCCAGGCACTGGCGCTACCCATTCAGGCCTGATTCTTGCGTAACTATGGTTTGATTTGAATTGATAACATTTTGTTGACGGATGCCTCCCTGGGGCGCCGTCACATCGTCGTCAGGCCAATAGTTACTGGAGTTCGTCCGTCACATGAGTAATTTAAGTCTCCCGCTGTTGTTGCGTGCCCCGGTGCCGACGCAGTCGAGCCTGTCATTCTGTGACGCGACACCCAAGGACCTGAAGCGCTGGATTTCCACGCTGCCCAAAGCCAACCTGGGTGAAATGGCACGCCAGCTCTACCAGGGGCTCGGCGAGCTGAACCAACTGCTGACGCCCAGCGACAACCGCCTGCAACTGCTGGAGCTGCTGCGCCCCGAGGTGTATTACGTCTGCACGCACCTGGAGCGGCACTTTCTCAATCAGTCGGTGGTACTGGAAGAGAGGCCGCGCAAGGTCGCGAACCTGTGCCAGGCGCTGCAGAATCATCTGGCGATCGGCTACAAGCAAATCATTGCCCGCCTGGCGCCTAAGCTGACCAAAGACCGCACAACGTTGCTGGCCACGGCGATGCAACGGGCGCTGCACGCCCTCAATGGTCCATTGATCCGCGCCAACCAGCTTTATTGTCCGGTTCAGGACGGGTTGTGGCTCGAACTGCACCAGATTTACCAGATTGCCAGGCACTGCCGGTTGCACACCATTGCGGTGGCCGACAATCTCGCCACCCATACCCGCACATTGACAGTAGAACAGACCTACATCATGGCGTTGCTGATGGGCAGTTCCCGTTGCAACCAGATGCGCCAGCACAACATCGGCCGTCTGGCCGAGGTGCTCGACGCGTGGAGTTCGCTGGTCAAACTGCAAGCGCCAGCCGACGAGTCCAGCCTGTTCGCGCTGTCCCCCACCGCCGACGCCGGCCCCCGCTACCGATCCCTCTACACACCCGAGCAGTTGCCGAACCTTCTGGGTTTCAGCCCGCAGGCACTGTCGGCGGCCATTCAACGCTATCTGGAAATGCCAGCCGACCAGCGATCACAGTCGTATCTGGCGGTGCCACCCGGTTTTTCCGTGGACCTGTTGCAGCATCTGGCAGCGGCGTGGGGTGATGTGTCCGAGCGCGCCTTCCAACGCACGCCGGGCCAGGGCACGCTGACGCTGTGCGTGGGCATGAGTGCGCTGCATTACTTCCTGAGTGGGCAACGTTCGTTCAACGATGTGCTGCAGGTGCCGATGGTCAGCAAAGCCGCCAATTTCACGCTGCAACCGCTGCGCGCCGGGCATTCCGACACGTGGGGACAGACACGCGATGTGGAGCACGCCGGCACTGCCGACACGATGCTGCCGTTCGAGGAAATCCAGTACCAGAAAACGGACGACAGCGCCGGTTCGGCCTTCGACAACCAACAGAGCTTCCCGACTTACAGCCTGAATATCGTGAACCATAGCCCCGGCGGTTACTGCCTGGCCTGGCCCAAGGAAGTCCCGGATCAGCTGCAGGCTGGAGAGATGGTGGGCATTCAGGATCACGGTCAGGGCTGGAGCATCGCCGCTGTGCGCTGGGTGCGGCAGGTTCGCGGTGGCGGGATGCAGATGGGGATTGAGCTGATTGCCCCCTTCGCCCAGGCCTGCGGATTGCAGCTGCTGCGCACCGAGCAGAACAGCCAGTACTTGCGTGCGCTGCTGCTGCCCGAAGTGCGCGCCATTGACGTACCACCCACGGTGATGGCACCGCGGCTGCCGTTCGAGGAAGGCAGCAAAGTGTTGATCAACACCAGCGGGCAAGAGCGTCGTGCAGGCCTGAACAAGCGTCGCTCGACGACCGGCAGTTACAACCAGTTTGAATATCAGATGCAGGAGGCGCCGAAGAAAATCGACGCGTCCGGTGATGATTCGGGCCCGGAACAGGAATTCGATTCGTTGTGGGGCGTGTTGTAGCGAGCGTCGCCCGCTGTCAGCCGCGCCCTTCTCGATCACGAAAGCCCAGCAGGTACAACACCCCATCCAGGCCCAGGGTGGAAATGGCCTGCTTCGCGGACTGTTTGACCAACGGCTTGGCCCGGAACGCCACACCCAGACCGGCAATCGCCAGCATTGGCAGGTCATTGGCCCCGTCGCCCACCGCAATCGTCTGTTCCAGGCTCAACCCTTCCTTGAACGCCAGTTCGCGCAGCAGATCGGCCTTGCGCTGAGCATCCACGATGGGCTCGATCGCTCTGCCGGTGCACTGGCCATCGACGACCTCCAGCTCGTTGGCGAACACATAATCGATGCCCAGCCGGGCCTGAATCTGTTTGGCGAAGTAGGTAAAGCCGCCGGACAGAATCGCGGTCTTATAGCCCAGTCGCTTGAGTTCGGCGAACAGTGTTTCGGCGCCCTCTGTCAGTCGTAATGAGGCGCCGATTTGATCCAGCACGCTGACGTCCAGCCCTTTGAGCAGGGCCATCCGCTCCTTGAAACTGGCGCGGAAATCCAGTTCGCCACGCATGGCGCGCTCGGTGATTTCAGATACCAACTCCCCCACGCCATGGGCTTTAGCCAACTCATCGATGACTTCAGCTTCGATCAGCGTCGAGTCCATGTCGAACACCGCCAGCCTACGGTTGCGACGAAACAGCGAGTCCTGCTGAAACGCGATGTCAACGTTGAGCGCCTGGGCGACGCTCAGAAACTCGGCCTGCATCGCCTTCGGATCGGCCGGTTCGCCACGCACGGAAAACTCGATGCATCCCTTGCCCTGATCAGACGGCGTGTCCAGCGGCATGCGCCCTGACAGACGATCAATCCGGTCAATATTCAAACCGTATTTGGCGGTGATGGAACTGACATGTTGCAACTGCTCGGCCGTGACCTTGCGTGTCAGCAACGTGACGATGTGACGAGCCTTGCCCTGACCGTCGACCCAATGCTGATAGTCGTCTTCGGCGACCGTGGTAAAACGCACCTGCTGGTCAAGTTGATAGGCCGTGAACAGGATGTCCTTGAGCACCGAGGCGCCCTGTTCGGTGTCCGGGATTTCAACCAGGATGCCGAACGACAGCGTGTCGTGGATCACCGCCTGACCTATGTCCAGAATGTTGACGCCACCCTGGGCAAGGACACCGGTGATGGCCGCAGTCAGACCCGGACGGTCGAGACCGGTGATGTTTATCAGGACGATTTCGCGCAAGGCGCACCCCCGCAGTGGAAAAAAACCGCATTCTACTCACTTTCAGTGACCGCCGGGCACAGCGAGCGCTTTGCCGCACTTGGGTCGGTCGCTATACTGCGCGGCAACTTCTTCAAGAGAGCCGCGCTCTGTGAACCGGCCCACGCCCGTTAAAACCGATAACTTCTTCCTGCTGATCTTCCGGGCATTGCGGCATCGTCGTGTACCGATAGCTTTGCGTATCGCCAGCCATAACGTGATCCTCGTCGCGCTGGCACTGGTGATCTACGCCTGCGTCATGGGCCTGCAGTTCAAGCAGGCCATGCACGAACAGGCCAACGCACTGGGGCAGGCCCTGACCACGCAGACCGCCACGTCGGCGACCGAGCTGCTGGTCGCCAACGACAACCTCAGCCTCAACGTGCTGCTCGGCAATCTGGTGAAAAACCCGCTGGTGGCCCATGCGGCGATCTATAGCGTGGATAACCGGATTCTCGCTGAAGCCGGGCAACGCCCCAAAAGCGCTCTGCTAGGCGAAGCCGAGGGGCTGTACGAGATCAAGATCACCTTTCAGGACGTGGTGGCGGGGCATCTGCGCATCAGCCTGGACATGGCCCAGTTCCAGCAACCGATGACCATCAGCCTGCAAAGCATGGCGATTCTCGGCGGTATCCTGCTGGCCCTGTCGCTTGCATTAAGCCTTCGCCTGGGGCGGCACATCTCCACGCCGCTGCTGCAACTGCGCATGTGGTTGCGTTACATCGACCCCTACACCCCGGCGACTGATCGTCAGGATGAAATCGGCGATCTGGCGCGTCAGCTCAAGGCGTCGTACGCGCCGCCGGAACCGGAACCGGTGCCCGAGCCGGAACCCGAGGAAGACCTCGATGACGCCGAGCCTTCCTTCGATGGCAGCGACCTGCGCGACCCTGAGTTCGACGCACCACCGAAAGCTCGCACTGCCGTGACGACCCGCCAGGTGGTTGCCGACGAAGATGAAGAGGACGACCCGTTCTCCGATCTGCATGACGAATCACTGCCCAAACCGATCGCGCGCCCGACACTGCCTGTTGCGCCGTCCCAACCGCAATACAGCGCGGTGCTGGCGGTGCAGCTGGGCTCGCAGGAGCAACTTCGTCGGTTGCCACGTGCCCGCCTGACCGAATTGCTGGAACGCTATCGCGACTGTATCGACCAGGCCTCCTCGCTGTACGACAGCGAGTTGCACACGCTGAACGACGGCAGCTCGCTCATGCTGTTCAGCACGCAGGACAGCGGTGACGACTACCTGACCAACGCTATCTGCTGCGGCGAACTGCTGCGGGCGTTGAGCCACGCCTTGCAGATCGAGGTGGCCGACAGTGGCATCACGCTGCAATTGCAGCTGGGCCTGACCCTGGGTGAAGGGCTGCACGGGATGACGCAGATCGACCTGCTGCTGACCGAAACGGCTCAGGATGCATTGGCGCTGTCACAGCACAGCCGCAACCTGCTGTTGGTTGAACGCAAGATCAGCGAAGACCCGACCATCCGCCAGCGCGCCCGCATTCGCCCCATCGCCAGCCCGGACGGCGCCAGTTGCGTGGAGCGCCTGCTGGAACCCTACCCTTCGATGCTCGAACGGCAACTGGCGCGGATGCACGAAGCGCGCAAGGTCTAATGTTCATCTGAGGCAAGTGCCGCCGTTGTAGGAGCGCACTTGCCCGCGATGACGTTGTGTCAGTCGACAGAGGCGTGTGTTGCAGAATTCATCGTGGGCAAGCGCGCCCCTACAATTTAACCGCGCATCCCGGCGCATCTGACACCCACAAAAAAGCCCGCATCGCTGCGGGCTTTTTGTTGGGCGCTTAACTCAGAATCGGAACACTTCCAGGTCTGTGCGGATAGGCGAGGCCATTGGAATCCTTGGTTTGTCCTGGTCGGTCCGGGTCTTGACGCGAGGGCCTGATTTCTTGGGCTCTTCGGCCACCAGCGGCTGACTGGCCACCGGCTTGACTGCCGCGCTCAGTTGATCGGCCAGACGCTGCAACAACAAGCCCTGCGCCTTCACCTGATCTGCAGAAGAGCCGGCATGCGCCTCTTCAAGGTGAATCAGTTTGGTGTCACGGACGGTGCCCCGGCGATCCAGCAAACGCCATTGAGCGTCGAGCACCGCAGGTTGGTCCTTGCCTGAGTCCAGGCGAGTGATCGACAACACCACCTGCACGTCCGGCGCAAAATTGGCCGCTGCCGGCGCCAGCACCACGCGTTGACTGTCCAGCTTCCACGCCAGCTGACGCACTAACAGTTGATCGATGTCGGAAGAAAGGCTTCCCGCCCAGCGCCCATCAGTCGACGCAGTCAGGCTGCCATCAGGCTGGCGCTGCAGTAATGTTTCGCGATGCAGGTAATCGGCGACGGAGACCGGGCCCAGCAACACTGCCACGCCCCCGCTTTGTCTAGGTTGCCCAGGCTGACCGCTATCGAGCTGATAAAGCGATGTGGGTTGATGCACGCTGCATCCGGCCAGACCCAGAACGCCGGTCAAAAGCAGTACAAAAGGAACGCGTAGAAAATTCATCATTCCGTCCAAGTAGCAGCCACAAGGCGCACTACGATGTTAAAGACTCAAGAAAACATGAAGGCACTCAGCTACGCCTGCACCTCAAGACGTCATATCATCCGTGAATATGACTTATCACTCCAGCGATTATGCGTCGATCTTCGTGGCAAAACGAAGACCGACCGCCTAAATCCCCAGGTTATGTAGCGCTTTCTACCAACAGCCCGTCCACACGCTGGAAGCCTCGTGGCAACTTGTTGCCCCGCCGACCACGCTCACCCTTGTAATGTTCCAGATCGTCTGGCTTGAGCGAAAGCGTACGCTTGCCGGCCTGAAGGACCAAGGTGGCGCCCTCGGGAATAACTGCCAAACCCGTCACATATTCCTCACGACTCGCCACGCGCTCGCCGGGAATGCCGATGATCTTGTTGCCCTTGCCTTTGCCCAGCTGCGGAAGATCGCTGATCTTGAACACCAGCAGACGCCCTTCGGTGGTGACGGCCGCCAGCCAGTTCTGTTCGCGATCGGCCACAGGACGGGGCGTGATGACCTTGGCGCCCGCCGGCAGACTCAACAACGCCTTGCCGGCCTTGTTTTTGGCTTGCAGGTCTTCACCCTTCACCACAAACCCGTAACCGGCGTCGGAGGCAATGACGTACAGCGCATCGTCATCAGGCAGCAGCACGCATTCGAACGTGGCGCCCGGCGGTGGCTGAAGCTTGCCGCTCAACGGTTCGCCCTGCCCCCGAGCCGACGGCAACGTATGGGCCGCCAGGGAATAGCTGCGGCCGGTTGAATCGATGAACACCGCGTACTGGTTCGAGCGGCCCATCGCAGCCGTCTGAAAACCATCGCCGGCTTTGTAGGAAAGCCCGGTGCCGTCGATGTCGTGACCTTTAGCTGAACGCACCCAGCCTTTTTCCGACAGCACGACGGTCACTTTCTCGTTTGGCAGCAGGTCATGCTCAGTCATGGCCTTGGCTTCGGCGCGCTCCACGATGGGCGAGCGACGATCATCGCCATAGGTTTCGGCGTCCTTGATCAGCTCGGTGCGCACCAGCTTCTTGAGCTTGGCTTCGCTGCCCAGCAGGGCCATGAGCTTGGCGCGCTCCTTGTTCAGTTCATCCTGCTCGTTGCGCAGCTTCATTTCTTCAAGGCGTGCCAGCTGACGCAGGCGGGTATCAAGGATGTAGTCGGCCTGAATCTCGCTGAGTTCGAAACGCTCGATCAACTTGGCCCGCGGATGCTCCTCGGTACGGATGATGTGGATCACTTCATCCAGATTGAGGTACGCAATCAGCAAACCGTCCAACAGGTGCAGGCGACGGTCGACCTTGTCGAGTCGGAACTGCAAGCGGCGGCGCACGGTGCGCACACGGAACTCCAGCCACTCCACCAGCAACGCTCGCAGGTTCTTGAGTTGCGGCTTGCCGTCCAGACCGATGATGTTGATGTTCACCCGGTAGCTGGATTCCAGATCGGTACTGGCGAACAGATGCTGCATCAGCGCTTCATGATCGACCCGGCTGCTCACCGGAATGATCACGATGCGGCACGGGTTCTCGTGGTCGGACTCATCGCGCAGGTCGGCCACCTGGGGCGCCTTGGAAGGCTTGGCCTGCATCAGCGCAGCAATCTGCTCCAGCACCTTCGCGCCGGACACCTGATGCGGCAATGACGTGACAATGATGTCGCCATCTTCGACGTGGTACACCGCCCGCATCCGCACCGAGCCCTTGCCGGTCTGGTACATCTTCAGCAGGTCGGCGCGCGGGGTGATGATTTCCGCTTCGGTCGGATAATCCGGCCCTTGAATGTGTTCGCACAGGTCTTCAAGCGTGGCCTTGGGCTCGTCGAGCAAGCGCACGCAGGCAGCCGCGACTTCGCGCAGGTTGTGCGGCGGTACGTCGGTGGCCATGCCCACGGCAATGCCGGTGGTGCCGTTGAGCAGGATATTGGGCAACCGCGCCGGCAGGACCGAAGGCTCGTTCAACGTGCCATCAAAGTTGGGCACCCAATCAGCCGTGCCCTGCCCCAGCTCACTGAGCAGCACTTCGGAATAACGTGACAGGCGCGCTTCGGTGTAACGCATGGCCGCGAAGGATTTGGGATCATCCGGCGCACCCCAGTTACCCTGACCATCCACCAGCGTGTAGCGATAGCTGAACGGCTGGGCCATCAACACCATCGCCTCGTAACAGGCCGAGTCGCCGTGGGGGTGGAACTTACCCAGCACGTCACCGACGGTCCGGGCCGATTTCTTGTGCTTGGAGTCAGCGTCCAGGCCCAGCTCGCTCATGGCGTAGACAATCCGCCGCTGCACGGGCTTCAGGCCGTCACCGATGTGCGGCAACGCCCGGTCCATGATCACGTACATGGAGTAGTTGAGGTAGGCCTGTTCGGTGAAGTCAGCCAGTGATCGGCGTTCTACACCGTCCAGGCTGAGGTCAAGGGAGTCGCTCATGCGGGCCTCATTATTTTGTCGTCTGACGCAGCAGCATGGTGCCACCGCGCTGGGTGAATTCGAGTTGTTTCATGGCGCTCATGCCCAGCAGGGCCTGATCACCGTCCAGACCGGGGACCACCAGGGCGCGCACGTTGGTCAGGACAATATCGCCGATCTGCAGGCGGTTCAGCGTGGTCCGAAAACCTTCGCTGCGCCCGTTGGCGGTGCTGACTGTGACGCGAGCCCCGCGTGCAAGCCTAAGCTTATCTGCCACCGCCTCGGGTATCGCCACGTCGGTGGCGCCAGTGTCCAACAGAAACTGCACAGGCTGGGCGTTGATTTGCCCGGTTGTCACGAAATGGCCCTGACGATTGCTCACCAGTTGCACTTCGATATAGCCGTCACCGTGCTGCGAGGTGACGGCGGTGTTGGGGTTTTCCTGGCGTCGCTCCCAGTCGCCAAAAAACCGCGTCGCCAGAAACAGCGCCGCGGCCCAGGCCACGATCAGCATCAAGCGGCCGGCGCGTTTGCCGGCGGGGGCCTGGGTCAAGGTTTACCGCCCCAACCGCCTGCCGGGGCGGCGAAGCGCCAGACGATCGGGCGTTTTTCGCCATCGGCGCGAACGCCAAAATTGTTGTCGACGCCAATCCATGCGCCCTTTTCGTCTACCACCAGCGCTTCGGTCAAACCAAACTTCTGATCGTACAAACGGTTGGGCAACAGCGCTTCCTTGGCAAACGACCAGCAGGCTTCAACCTGCCCGCTCGCCAGCGTGCGCCGACAGATGCGATACGCCGAGCGCTCCAGCGTGTACATCTTGCCCTTGTACAGCGAGATGTCGGCAAAGTCCTTGGGCAGCGACTGGCCCCCGACCTGCGGTGGAAGCACGTCTTCGCCCGACTCGACCCGCAGAATGCAGCTGGCGTTGCAGTCCCAGGCGCCTTGATCCTGATGGACCAACAACAAGCCGCGCTTGTCGCGTTCGGCCGCCAGCCATAGCTGGTCGCCAGCCGGATTGATTGCTATGCCTTCGAAGACCGCGTTGAAATGCGTCAGCATTCCGGCTGCCTGCGCTTCCTGCACGACTTTCAGGGGCAGGTCGAGCCAGACCGGCGCACCTTCGGTGGGGACTTTGAGCACCGAAGCGTAAGCCTCACTGACCATATAACGATTGCCCGCAGCGTCACAGGTCACGCCTTCGAAATCCAGATTGCCGCCACGAATGAGCGCCGATGCCTTGGCCAGCGTGACCATGGTGGCCGACAGTCCGCTGTCCGGAACGGGCGGTATTTGCAGCACGGTCTGCCTGGCCTTCCACACCGTCGCGGAGGTGTCGAGGCTGTACAAAATGGCGTCGTCGCGGTCCGACACGGTCCACAGCACGCCGTTGCAGGAGGCAAGGCCCGACAGGTTGCCGCCGACCATGTCATCCACCGGATGCTCGGACAACAGCTTCAGTTCAGGTAACGGGGCCGCGAATACCGGTGCAGCGAGGAGCAGCAACGCTGCAAGCCAGCCCCGCATCAAGTCAGCACCTCGGCCAGGTTACCTTTTGATTCGAGCCAGCTTTTGCGATCACCCGCGCGTTTTTTCGCCAACAGCATGTCCATCATTTCCGACGTCGCGGCAAAGTCATCCAGCGTGAGCTGCACCAGTCGCCGGGTGTTGGGGTCCATCGTGGTTTCGCGCAGTTGCGGCGGATTCATCTCGCCCAAACCTTTGAATCGGGTGACCTGTGGCTTGCCGCGTTTTTTCTCGGCCACCAACCGGTCGAGAATGCCGTCGCGCTCGGCTTCGTCCAGGGCGTAGTAGATGTCCTTGCCCAGGTCGATCCGATACAGCGGAGGCATCGCGACGTACACGTGACCGGCATCCACCAGCGGACGGAAGTGCTGGACGAACAGCGCACACAGCAACGTCGCGATGTGCAGCCCGTCCGAGTCGGCGTCGGCGAGGATGCAGATCTTGCCGTAACGCAATTGGGCAATGTCGGCCGAGCCCGGATCGACACCGATGGCGACCGCAATGTTGTGCACTTCCTGGCTGGCGAGAACTTCGCCGCCGTCCACTTCCCATGTATTCAGAATCTTCCCGCGCAACGGCAGGATGGCCTGGAATTCCTTGTCCCGCGCCTGCTTGGCCGACCCGCCCGCGGAGTCACCTTCGACCAGGAACAGCTCGGAGCGCATCGGGTCCTGACCGGCGCAATCGGCCAGTTTGCCAGGCAGAGCCGGGCCTTGGGTGATGCGCTTGCGCTCCACCTTTTTGCTGGCCTTGAGACGACGGCCGGCGTTGTTGATCGCCAGTTCCGCCAGTTGCATGCCCAGCTCGGAGTGGGCGTTGAGCCACAGACTGAAGGCATCCTTGACCACGCCGGAGACAAAAGCCGCCGCCTCCCGAGAGGACAGCCGTTCTTTGGTCTGCCCCGAGAATTGTGGCTCCTGCATCTTCATCGACAGGACGAAGGCAATGCGCTCCCACACGTCTTCCGGCGCCAGCTTGACGCCACGCGGCAGCAGGTTGCGGTACTCGCAGAAGTCACGCATGGCGTCCAGCAGTCCTTGGCGCAGACCGTTGACATGCGTGCCGCCCTGCGCGGTCGGGATCAGGTTGACGTAGCTTTCCTGAACGCTGTCGCCGCCTTCGGGCAACCACAACAGCGCCCAATCGACGGCCTCCTTGTTGCCGGCAAACACGCCGCAGAAAGGCTCGTCCGGCAGACGCAGGAAATCACTGACCGAGTCCTGCAAATACGAGCGCAGGCCGTCTTCGTAGTGCCACTCGACTTTCTCGCCGCTGGCCTTGTCTTCGAAACTGACCAGCAACCCCGGGCACAGCACGGCCTTGGCCTTGAGCACGTGCTTGAGGCGGCTGACCGAAAACTTGGGGGTGTCGAAATACTTGGGGTCCGGGGCGAAGTACACGCTGGTGCCGGTGTTGCGCTTGCCCACCGCGCCGATCACGGCCAGCTCGGTGGACTTGTAGCCGTCGGCGAACGTCATTTCGTATTCGTTGCCGTCGCGCTTGACCCGCACCCGTACCTCGGTCGAAAGCGCGTTGACCACAGAGATCCCCACGCCATGCAGGCCGCCGGAGAACTGGTAGTTCTTGTTGGAGAATTTGCCGCCCGCGTGAAGCTTGGTGAGGATCAGCTCGACGCCGGATACGCCCTCTTCCGGGTGAATGTCCACCGGCATGCCGCGGCCGTCGTCGGCCACTTCCAGGGAGTTGTCGGCGTGCAGAATGACCTGCACGGATTTGGCGTGGCCGGCCAGGGCTTCATCGACGCTGTTGTCGATGACTTCCTGGGCAAGGTGGTTCGGCCGTGAGGTGTCGGTGTACATGCCCGGCCGTTTGCGGACCGGGTCGAGGCCCGAGAGGACTTCGATGGCGTCTGCGTTATAAGAGCTAGCGCTGGGATTGGCCATGGGGTCTCGTCATCAGTCGTTCATTAAATATCGGATTGACTCTGTGCAATCGGTTAGCGCGACCGGTCACAGCGCAGCGTGATCGATCGTTTGCAGCAATTGAGGTGCAAAGCCTGCCTGACTCAACAGGTTCGGCAGCTTGGCGGCGAATCCCTGAAAGCCGTGATCGCCACCCGCTTCGATACGCAAGGCGCATGCCCGGTAGAAGGCTTGGGCGCGCCGATAATCCAGTGTCTCGTCGCCGGTCTGCAACCACACCTGGATGCGCAACGGGTCCTGCGGGGCCGGCACTTCGAGCTCGGCCAGCGCCGCCACATGATCGTGCGTCAGCTCCCAGCGCTCGCCGGTGTAGAGGTTTTCCTGGGTGCCCATAAAGCCGTCGAACAGCTGATGCGGGTTGACCACCGGATTGATCAGCACAGCTTTCAGGCCGTGGCGCTCTGCCAAATGAGTCGCATAGTAGCCGCCGAGCGAGCTGCCGACCAGCAGCGGCCGACCGAGCTCGGCAATCGCACTTTCCAGCTGGGCGATGGCCTGCCGAGGATGGTGGTGCAACTCCGGAACACGCAGCTGATCGCCCAGCCCCAGGCGCTGCATCAGCTCAGTCAGCTGCGAGGCTTTTTTAGACAGGGCCGAACTGTTGAGCCCATGTATATAAAGAAGAGTCGGGAGATCTTGATTCACACTATCGCTCCAGGCACCGTCGTTCGCGGCATCCGCGCGTTATGAACAGGACTTCGCGCGGGCAAAGCCACGCAGTTTACAGGGACAAGCGTGCTGTGGCGCATCTTTAACCCGTTGGAGCGAGCTCAGTACCCGCCGCCACCAAGATCAACGCTAAACGCCCCCTCATCGAGACGCGAGACGCCGGTCTCCAACTGCCCATCATCATGCAGACGCAGCCAGCGATAGCCCGGCGGCCGGCTGTCCACCTTGAAATTCTCGCTGCCGGGCGCGAATTGAATGCAGGTCGAAGGAGACGCCATCAACCGCACGCCGTCGCGAAGTTGATCGAACTCTTGATGCACATGCCCCCACAGCACCGCGCGCACCTGGGGAAACCGATCCAGCACGGAAAACAGCGCGTCAGGGTTTTTCAGCCCAATGGGTTCCATCCAGCCGCAACCGATGGGCACCGGGTGGTGATGCAGGCAGACCAGATGATGCCGCTCCGGTGCCTCACTCAACGCCTGGGCCAGCAATTGCAGCTGTTTGTCTTCTAGATAACCAGGGACGGCGCCGGGCACTGCGGAATCCAGAAGCGTGACGCGCCAGTTACCCACGTCGACCACCGGATCGAGAAAATCACTCTGCTGCGCTGCCGCTGCCATCTGCAGCAGATCGTCGTGATTGCCCGGCAGCCAGCGTTTGGGGGCAACGATGCGCTCGCTGCCGGCACGAAACGCCTGGTAGGACGCCAGCGAACCGTCCTGCGACAGGTCGCCGCTGGCGATGACCAGATCCGGCTGCGGTAGCTCAGCGAGCACGCGATCCACGGTGGCGTTGAAACTGGCCAGCGTATTAAGGCCCATCAACGTGCCGTCGGCTTCAGCGAATAAATGGCTGTCGGTCAGCTGGACCACGAGTACGGACGACGACAGGTGAGGTGCGCTCGGCAAAGGCCATCTCCTTGAGCAGGTATGGCCGGATTATGGTGCGAGACACGGAAGACGGCAAACGGACAAAAGCGCTGTGGTTCGCATTTGCTGCGAAGGAATGAACAGCCGCGCAGGAAATAGGTTAACGCACCGCCTCGAACTCATGCCCGCACGCCAGGCAATGGCTCAGCCACTCTCCCAAAAACAGGTTGAGCTGGGCCTTTTCGTCGGGCTGGTGCATGTCGGGGTTGGGATAGGGGTAGATGCCTTGAAAGCGCCGGGCGTGTTCGGCGCCGATGACTTCGGCCATGCGCGCATCGTGATAAACCTGCACTTCCAGCCGCGGCACCGGCAGCCACGGCAGGCTGTGTTCCTGGCGAACCTCCAGGGTGGTGGTGTACGGGCAATCGAGGATGACCTCGACGGCCAGCACGCCCAACATCTGATCACCCTGGGTCACGGCCACGCGCCGCGACCGTTGGGCGTTGCGCATGTCCGGCAGCAAACGCATCAAGCGCGCGTAGTTGGCCTCACAGGCTGCCTGCAGCCCGGCGAGGTCGACACGATAGCGCTCGCGCAATAGATTCAAGACCACAGCCCCCTGACTTCAGTGCGGTTCAAAGCCAGCCACTGTATGGCGATAATAGTTGCCGCGTTGACGACACGTCCGTCTTTTACAGCTTGAAAAGCATCCTCGAAAGACCAGACCGACACGCGGATGTCCTCAGCCTCCTCGACCAGCCCGTGCAAGCCCCCCGCGCCCTCGCTTTCGCACTGGCCCAGGAACAGATGAACGAATTCATTACTGCCACCCGGCGACGGAAAGTATTGAGTGATAGGCCACAACGCGCTGAACGTCAGCCCAGCTTCCTCCTGTCCTTCCCGGTGAGCAACCTCCTGGGGCTCCTCTTTTTTATCGATCAGGCCAGCCACCATTTCGATCAGCCACGGGTTGGGGTTCTTGCCGACCGCGCCGACGCGAAACTGCTCGAGCAGCACCACTTCGTCGCGCTTGGCATCGTAGGGCAGCACGCAGACCGCGTCGTGCCGCACAAACAGCTCGCGCGTGATCTCCGGGCTCATGCCCCCTGCAAACAGCTCATGACGCAGGTGCAGCTTGTCCAGTTGGTAAAAACCCTTGAAGCAGTTTTCGCGCTGGGTGATCTCGTGTCGCGTGGGTGTCGATTTAGTCGTGTCGGTCATAAAGTTCTCGCTGCGGGACCACCAGTGTCTTCAACCCCATCCTAACGCGCTGGATCAAGGGATGCAGCCCCCGCTCCGGCAATTGTGGCCGGCAGGGTAGACGAGTGCCGTGGAAACGATCTCTAATCCGCCCGACGGCGAACTGATGGCGCCGCTCGTAGTCGAAGCACCTTGCAGCGGTGACGCTGCTGCCTTCTTTGCCATTGCCAAGGATCAACATGTCGTTTCTGAAGATCATTTCACTGGCTTGCGTGGCCCTGATACTGGGCGCCTGCCAAAGCCTGTTCCAGCCCAATCTGCGCAGTCCGTTGACCGTTCAGCGTGACGCCTCCGAGCTGATCAAGCCGGGCTGCACCACCGACGATTGCCCGCTGGTGAACATCGACACCGTGCACTTCCCGGACGAGCCAAAGCTCGACGCCATTGTCCAGCGCACCTTGTTGCAGCTGACGCGTGCTGACTCCGATGGCCCAGTGCCGCCGACCCTCAAGGCCTATCAGGCGCAATACCTGAGTCAGGCGCAAGCGCGCAACAGCAGCTACCTGCAGGCCAAGGTCCGCGAGCAGCACGACGGCATCGTGGTGATCGAGCTGTCCAGCTACCTCGACACCGGCGGTGCCCACGGCAATCCGGGCCGTGCGTTCATCAACTACTCGCGCCCACAGCAGAAAGTGCTGACGCTGGCTGACATGCTGGTGCCAGGCCAGGAAAGCGCGTTTTGGGCCAAAGCCGAACTCGCTCATAAAAGCTGGTTGATCAGCAGCAAGATGAACGAAGACGCGTCTTTCGTGCAGAACTGGCCGTTCAAGCGCACGGCCAACATCGCCCTGACCTACGGCGCGGTGATCCTGAAGTACCCCGTCGACACCATCGCGCCTTACGCCATGGGCCACATTGAGCTGAAGATTCCTTATCCACAGCTCAATGGCATCATCAAGCCGGAACTGTTCCCCGGCCGGAGCTGATCGATTTCCCCAGCACCAGTTGCAGCACGCCAGCCACGATGAGGGCTGGCAGTGTTGCGCCAATGTCCGGGTACAGATTGGCCAGCACGTGATACGTGCTGACCCCGCCTAGCCAGGCGAGCAGCGTCATCCAGCAAAAACTTACGCTTGCGGCCCCTGCGCCACGACGACGCAGGATGAAGTGATCCACCAGCACCACGCCAAACAGCGGCGCAAACACCGAGCCGATCAGCAGCAGGAAGTTCTGATACTGGGCCAGCGGGGCGAAGCAGGCGATCAAGGTGCAGATCACGCCGATGACCAACGCAATGTGCTCAACCTTCGCTTTCACCAGAATCCCGCTTGATACGGCCGCCGAGTGAATGTCCGCGAAGGCGTTTTCCGATTCGTCGAGCAGGATCAGCAGCAACGGAATTCCCATCCCCGCACCCGCCAACGCCAGTAGCAGCGCATTGGCGTCCCCACTGGGTGCGAACGCCAGCGTGTAGGCAACGCCCAGGCTCATCAGCCAGAAGTTGCCGATGAAAAAGCCCAGTGCGGTCCCGCCAAACACCCCGGCGGCGCGCTTGCCGAAGCGCGAGTAGTCGGCAATCAGCGGCAGCCACGACAGCGGCATGGCAATCGCGATATCAAACCCGACCGCAAACGGCATCGTTCCGTCACCGGCTCTTGCCCAGAGTGCGGACAGATCGGCCTTGCTCAGCAGGTTCCAGGTCAACCATATGCAGGCGGCCAGCAGCAGCCAGATACCCCATTTGCGCAGGATTTGCCGGACGAACGCCAAGGGGCCGCTGACCGCCAGCAACGTGGCAAGCGCGCCGAACACCAGTGTCCAGAGCAAGGGGTTCGCGATCAGGCTGCCGTCGGAAGACACGCGGGCGCCCAGCAAGGTCGCGGCGTCGCGCATGACGATGATTTCAAACGAGCCCCAACCCACCAGTTGCAGCAGGTTGAGCAGCGCGGGCAGGGTCGCGCCTTTGCTGCCAAGGCTCAGTTTGAGCGCGGCCATGGATGAGAGGCCGGTGTCGCTGCCGATCAGACCAACCGCCGCCAGCAGCAAGACGCCGACCAGCGTGCCGAGGAAGATCGCCAGCATCGAGCCGGACATGCCTAACCCCGGCGCCAACAGCGCGCCGGTTTGCAACACCATCAGGCCGATGCCAAGGGAGAACCACAAGGAAAACAGATCACGCCCGCCGAAGACACGCTTGTCGGCGGGGACGGGGATGTCGGGCGAGTAGGTGCTGGCCGGATTCATTTATGTTGATCTCGAAGAATGGAGAATAGCTTCAAGCGGCAAGCTAAAAGCTTCAAGAAAAAACAGGTCGTACGCCTGCTTTTCGCTTGCGGCTTGTAGCTTGAAACTTGCCGCTTGCCGCTTGCCGCTCAGATCTTTTTATAAAGCTGACTGCCTTCCTGCTTGAACCGCTCTGCCTGCTCGCGCAGTCCCTCTTGCACCGAGACGTCCAGGGCCTCGATCTTCTGATTGGCGGCGTACACCCGCACCTCCTGGGTGATTTTCATCGAGCAGAATTTAGGGCCGCACATGGAGCAGAAATGCGCCACTTTGGCCGAGTCTTTCGGCAGGGTTTCATCGTGATACGAGCGCGCTGTGTCCGGGTCGAGGCCAAGGTTGAACTGGTCTTCCCAGCGAAACTCGAAGCGCGCCTTGCTCAACGCGTTGTCCCGAATCTGCGCGCCGGGATGCCCCTTTGCCAGGTCCGCCGCGTGGGCTGCAATCTTGTAGGTGATGATCCCGGTCTTCACGTCGTCCTTGTTCGGCAGGCCCAGGTGCTCTTTGGGCGTGACGTAACACAGCATCGCGCAGCCGAACCACCCGATCATGGCCGCGCCAATGCCTGACGTGATGTGGTCATAGCCTGGCGCGATGTCGGTGGTCAGCGGGCCGAGGGTATAGAACGGCGCCTCGTCGCAGCACTCCAGCTGCTTGTCCATGTTCTCTTTGATCAGTTGCATCGGCACGTGTCCGGGGCCCTCGATCATGCATTGCACGTCGTGTTTCCAGGCGATTTTGGTCAGCTCGCCGAGGGTTTCCAGTTCGCCGAATTGCGCAGCATCGTTGGCGTCGGCAATCGATCCCGGACGCAGCCCATCGCCCAGCGAGAAGCTGACGTCGTAGGCCTTCATGATTTCGCAGATGTCATCGAAATGGGTGTAGAGGAAGTTTTCCTGATGATGCGCCAGGCACCACTTGGCCATGATCGACCCGCCGCGGCTGACGATCCCGGTCACGCGCTTGGCGGTCAGCGGCACATAACGCAGCAGCACGCCGGCGTGGATCGTGAAGTAATCCACACCCTGCTCCGCCTGCTCGATCAGCGTGTCGCGGAACAATTCCCAGGTCAGGTCCTCGGCCGCGCCGCCCACTTTTTCCAGTGCCTGATAAATCGGCACGGTACCGATGGGCACCGGCGAGTTGCGGATGATCCACTCGCGGGTTTCGTGAATGTGCTTGCCGGTGGACAAATCCATGACGGTGTCCGATCCCCAGCGAATACCCCAGGTCAGTTTGGCGACTTCTTCTTCGATGGAAGAACCCAGCGCGCTGTTACCGATGTTGCCGTTGACCTTCACCAGAAAGTTGCGACCGATGATCATCGGTTCCAGCTCGACGTGGTTGATATTGGCCGGAATGATCGCCCGGCCCCGGGCGACTTCTTCGCGCACGAACTCAGGCGTGATCTCTTTCGGGATGCTGGCACCGAAGCTATGGCCGGCGTGTTGCTGCGTGAGCAGACCGGCGGCGCGGGCTTCCTGCAACTTCATGTTTTCGCGGATGGCGACGTATTCCATCTCGGCGGTGATGATGCCCTGACGCGCATAGTGCATCTGGCTGACGTTGGCGCCGGCCTTCGCCCTGCGGGGGGTGTTGACGTGGGCGAAACGCAGTGCCGTCAGCTCGGGATCGTTCAGGCGCTGCTGGCCAAAGCTGGACGTCAGACCGGGAAGGCGTTCGGTGTCGTCACGCGACTCGATCCAGGGCGAACGAACATCGGCCAGGCCCTTGCGCACGTCGATGATGACGCCGGGGTCGGTGTACGGTCCGGAGGTGTCGTAGACGGTGACTGGCGCATTGATCTCGCCCCCGCTCTCTGTTCCCGAGAAACTGGTGGGCGTCAGGTCAAGGTGAACCTCACGCATCGGCACGCGGATGTCCGGGCGGGAGCCCTGGACGTAGATTTTATGTGATCGGGTGAACGGCTGAACCGAGCCTGAATCGACTTGGGCTGACTCACTCAGGTTCGCGTTTTTTAGTGTTGTACTCATCACGGGCTCTCCAGACATCATCCAGCAGCGGATAGATTTGTCGGAGCTTGAGCCTGATGTGAACGGACGGATGCACCCGTTGAAAGAGTGCTGAGGATCGAAACGAGGGCTGTTCAATCAATGAACAATCGACCCCGGACGACACTCAAGAGGACTCGCCGGGAGACGAGAAATCTTGTTCCCTACGCAGGCTTTAACCTGATCAGGTTCAACGGGATCCGGATTATCCGATCTCAGCCTCATAGCAAGGCACCCCGACAAGAACGCGGCCAGTCTAGTCGCCGTCCACCGCAAACGCCAAGCGCGGAATTCAAACGGGCGTTAAATGGCCGGTCTACCCGATTGTTGTGGCCACCATCCGGAACTACACTCGCTACGCGGCGCCAAAGCCATCTGGATCCGCTTTGGTCTACAACTACTAGGGAATGTCTCATGCTGCGCAAACTTTCACTGGCCATTGCCGTGTCGTGTGCTTCAAGTGCAATGGTCGGGGCAGTAGAGTTGCCTCTGCCGACCAGAACAGGATTGGTCAGCGTCTACCAGGAAGCGGTCAATAACAATGCCGATCTGGCCGCTGCGCGCGCCGATTACGATGCCCGCAAGGAAATCGTGCCCCAGGCCCGGGCCGGCCTGCTGCCCAACATTACCGGTGGCGCCGAATCGAGCACCAGCCGCACCAAACTCGACGAACCGTCAGCCGTGATCAACCGCAGCGGGACGGTGTATCGAGCCACCCTGAGCCAGCCGATTTTTCGCGCTGACCGCTGGTTTCAGTTCCAGGCCGCCAAGGACGTCAACGAACAGGCCGCACTCGAATTGTCGGCGACTGAGCAAAATCTGATCCTGGACAGCGCGCAGGACTACTTCACCGTGCTGCGCGCCCAGGACAACCTGGCGTCGACCAAAGCCGAGGAAGCCGCGTTCAAACGCCAGCTGGACCAGGCCAGGGAGCGTTTCGACGTCGGCCTGTCGGACAAGACTGACGTGCTGCAAGCCCAGGCCAGCTATGACACGGCCCGCGCCAGCCGGATCGTTGCCAAACGCCAGGTGGATGATGCGTTTCAGGCGTTGGTGACCCTGACCAACCGTGAATACAACTCCATCGAGGGGATCGTCCACACCTTGCCGGTGCTGACCCCAATCCCTAACGACGCCAAAGCCTGGGTCGACACCGCCGCCCAGCAAAACCTCAATTTACTCGCCAGCAACTACGCCGTCAGCGCCGCCGAAGAAACCCTGCGCCAGCGCAAGGCCGGCCATGCGCCGACCCTGGATGCCGTAGCCCAATTGGAAAAAGGCGACAACGATGCGCTGGGTTTCTCCAACCCCAACTTCACCGGGCAGGCGTACCACGGCAACGTCGAGCAGCGAACCATCGGCGTGCAACTCAATATCCCGATCTACAGCGGCGGCCTGACCAGCTCCCAGGTCCGCGAAGCGTATGCACGTCTCGGCCAAAGTGAGCAACGCCGCGAAGGCCTGCGCCGTCAGGTCGTGGAAAACACCCGAAACCTGCACCGCGCAGTCAACACCGACGTAGAGCAGGTTCAGGCCCGCAAGCAATCGATCATCTCCAACCAGAGTGCGCTGGAAGCCACCGAAATCGGCTATCAGGTCGGCACCCGTAACATCGTCGACGTCCTCGACGCCCAGCGACAGCTCTACGCTTCCGTGCGCGATTACAACAACACGCGTTACGACTACATCCTCGACAACCTGCGCTTGAAACAGGCAGCAGGCACGCTGAACCCCGGGGATCTGCAGGACCTGTCTCGGTATCTCAAAGCCGACTACAACCCGGACAAGGACTTCCTGCCGCCGGATTTGGCGAAGGAAGCAGCTAAGAATTTTGAGAGGCCGAGTGTGCGGTAGGTGAAAAAACTTCGTGCGTCACGCTATGGCGCGCCTGCTTAAAAGCCCTGCGACTACCTTATCGGTTGAATGACGATAGGCTCTGAAGCTCAGAGGACGGCTACGTGAGGACGACTAAAGGTTCTTTGACTTCCAGACTCGAGTTGCGGTGGCGAATGAAATACCTCTGAAGAAGAAGGCCAGCTTGTTGACGTCATCCCAGCCGTATGCACGATGAGAGCTTAAAACCACGGATCCGTCTTGGGTGGATATCTCGATAAAGTAGTGGTCCTTTTCATGACTACCAGTGTCTTCGCTTTTTAATCGGTAACGCGCTGGCCGTATTGTAATAACGCAATCATCCATTAAGTAACACTCGGATTCATATTCAGATGCATCTTGATTCCAAGGGTTGGTCCTGGCTAAAGCGGAGGACTTTTCGGCGTCGTGGAAAACTGTGTACCAATAAGATGGAATGTCTCCCTCCCAAGCTTTCTCTACATTCGAGCTTGACCGAATAACAATTTTTTTCATCTCAATAATCCAAATGAAGATTTGGAGTAATCCCCTTATCTTTATTCCAAGCGTTCACATGCGGACCAGCATTTAAATGAGGGTGGCCGGGCGAATCATCTCGCCAGCCTGCGGTGTCCGTTTTATTTTTTAGTCCGATTTTCCCTTCGGAGTTTCGCCACGAGGGCGGCCCCCCCCTAAATTCCGACTTACGAATCGTATGCGGCACGGAACCTAAATTACCCGCGATCTCAGAGGCTGCCTGTCTAGCGGACCGGCGGTTGGGCATTTGGTACCGATTTTCATCGGCAGCAATGCCTCCGTTTTTCTTGATGATAGTTTCAGCATACGTTTTGGCTTCAGCATCCCGGAAGCAGGATTTCCAACCCCAAGGATCAATCCATCCCACCGGGTTAGGCGCATATTGGTACAGATTCAGGCCGCCCGACAAGCCGATCGGGTCGGGGGTGGTGAAGCGGCCGATGTCGGGGTCGTAGTAGCGGAAGGTGTTGTGGTGCAGGCCGGTTTCGCGATCCAGGTACTGGCCCTGGAAACGCAGGTTCTGCTCGGTGCAGTTTTGTGTGCGGGTTTCCTGGGTGGCGGTGCCCCAGGTCTGGAATGTCGCGCTCCAGACGAGTTCGCCGCTGGGGTTGGTCAGTCGTTCGGGCAGGCCGTTGAGGTCGTTGTGGAAGTAGTGCACGCGCGGGTTTTCGCCGGTGCCGTCCACCCGGGCCAGGGGTTCGTGGCCGTCGTCGACGTAGAGATAGAGGCTGCTTTGGCCGTAACGCTGTTCTTGCAGCAAGCGCAGGCCATCCCAGGTGAATCGGGTGTCGCCCAGTTCAAAGCCGTCGCGGTTGTGTTCGGTTTTGCGGACGCGCCGCCCCAGCGGGTCGTAGGTCATGCGCACGACCTTGCCGTGCGGGTTTGTGACTTCGATCAGCCGGTGTTCGGCGTCGTAGGCGAAGGTTTGCCGGCCGTAACGGCGGCTGTGTTTTTCGACCAGCCGGCCAAAGCCGTCGTAGCGGTAGCGCTTGTCCTGATAGGTCAGCAACTGGTTATGCGCGACTCGCTCACCTTTGTGCTTCGGGCCGTCCAGCAGGTTGGCCGCAGCGTCGTAGGCAAAGGTTTCCAGCAGCCCGGCG
This sequence comes from Xanthomonas sp. WHRI 1810A, assembly GCF_040202885.1. Lineage (NCBI taxonomy): Bacteria > Pseudomonadati > Pseudomonadota > Gammaproteobacteria > Lysobacterales > Lysobacteraceae > Xanthomonas > Xanthomonas sp. WHRI 1810A. Next base: position 109,439 of record NZ_JBEGED010000006.1, on the reverse strand, counting down.
CCGGAGTCCTGGGTGTTGAGAATCCGCTGGGTGGCGTCGTAGCCCAGCAAATGACGCAGCCTTGATTGGCGGTCCCGGCGTTCGATGAGGTTGTCGGTTGGGTCGTAGCCGTACTCGGTGTCGCCGTACGCTGGCATTGATCGTCGTGGGTCGAGCATGCGGCACTGTCGGCCGGACAGGCGTCCGGTCCGGTCATACTCGGTGACGGTTGAGATTTGCCCTTGGGTACGCAGCACTTCACGGTGCAGGCGGTCGCGTTCGAAATCACAGATCAACTGCCCGTCGAGGTTGATCTGGTGCAGGTGGCCACTGCCGTAGTGCAGGCGGTTGATCCAGCGGCCGTCCGGCAGGTGGGTGCGGGCGCGGTTGCCCAGTTCATCGTACTGATGTTTCAAAACCCCTGCGAAAGACCGCTCTTCCAGCAGTTGTCCGAGCGCGTCATAGACGAACCCCAGCGTCTGTTCGGCGCCAGCGGTGTCGGTAAAGCCAAGACCTGTCAGCTGGTCTGCGTCGTCGTATTGGTATTCGCTGCGACCGTCGGCCGTGACCTTCGCCGTCAGGCGCCCCAGCGCATCGTGTTCAAAGCGGTGCTCGATGGGTTCGACAGGGACTGAGTTGTCTTCCTTGCGATGCGGCGCAGGCACATGCAACACCTGACTGACATTGCCCAGCGCGTCATAGCCATAGCGCCGACCGCTGCCGTCCAGGTCGCGCTGGGCGATCAGGCGATCGCCGGCATCCCAGCCAAACCCGTAGCTCTCGCCATTTTCATTGGTCAGGCTTTGCAACCGGCCGTAGTCGTCATAGCTGAACTGCACCCGGCGCTGGTGCGCATCGATGCGTTGCCGGACCTGACCGCGTCCGTCGTATTCATAACCGGTCGCGCCGCCCGCCGCGTCGATGTAGCGAGTAAGCGCGCCGCTGCGGTCATGCTCAAAGCGCTCGGTCCGCCCATCGTCCAGTTGGCGCTGCAGCAGGCGGCCGCAGGCATCGTGCTGATAGGTCGTGCGCTTGCCCAGTGCATCGATCACGGTCTGCAGATGGCCACGGTGGTCGTATTCGAACCGCGTGGCATGGCCCGAACAGTCGGTGTGCTCGGCCAGATGCCCCAGCGCATCCCAGTGCAGCGTTCGGCGCTTGCCGGCCGGGTCGATGACTTCGATCACTTGGCCATAGGCGTCGTATCGGTAACGGGTGACATGCCCCAGCGGATCGGTGAGGTAGGTGCAGTTGCCGCGCTTGTCGTAGCGGTAGTGCCAACTGCGGCCGGCCGTGTCGGTTTCAGCCAGGGGCAGCGCCCAATGCTCGAGAAACACCGTCGCATCGCTGCGCCCGAGCGGGTCCTGCGTGGAACACAGGTTGCCGGCGTCGTCGTAGCGATACCGCCACTGGCCACCCTGGGGATCGATGGCGCCCAGCAACTGGCGCTCATCGTTCCACTCAAACCGCCAGCGGTGGCCGAGGTTGTCGGTGTAGTCGGTGATCTGCTGCTGGGCGTTCCAGCGCCGGGTGCTGATACGGCCGAGGCCGTCGGTGACCACGGTGGTCCCGGCGTTCAGGTCGTAGTCGAAGCGGTAGGCATCACCCTCGTCGGTCCAGTGCTCGACCACCCGCCATTCACGGCCCTCGACCAACGCCCACTGATAAAAGCAGCGCAGGCCGCTGGGCAGCCGGTGCTCGACCATGCGCTGCTCGTGGTAGACGAACTGCCGCCGGGTCTGACCCAGCGCGTCCGTCACTTCAATCAAATTGCCCTGAGCGTCGTAGTCATAACGGGCCAGCACTTCGCGACGGTCGTCGACATAGAGGCGTTCCAGGTGGCTGATCCGGCGTGGCCACTGCGCCGAATACACCACCCGCAGGCGCACGATGTTGAAGGTGTCGCGCACATGAATCAGGCGCCCGGCTTCGTCGTAATCGAGAAAGATCCGGTTGTCGTTGCGATCCCCCAGCTGGGTCAGACGCAAGGCCTGGGGGTCGGAAGCAACCGGCTCGAACAACCGATAACACCCGTCCTCGCTCTCGATCAGCAACGGGCCGTTGTCATGCCGGCGCACCGCCAGGCCCTCCCCGGCGCTGTACACCGCGCTGCCCGGCGCAACCCAGCCCATGTCGATGGACCGCGCCTGCTCGTCGGTGTAGATCAGCCGTTCGCCGCCGGCAGGATCCGGCTCGATGCGCACGCTGATTTCAAACCCGACGCTCCAGCCCGCGCCAAACATCCCGTCAGTCCGGGTATCGCGACTGTTGTAAAAGCGCTGCCAGGCCACCGGAAAAATGCCGGGGATGAACACGTCAAGTTCCTCGGCATCGCCCAGGACCTTGGCGCCCGTCGCCGCATGCACCGGGTTCGGCGAGGCGCTCATGGCCCGGTTCAGCGCGCCGATGGCCTGGCTGGTGGCAAAGCCGTTGACGCCGCTGAGTGCCATGCACGGCAGGTTGCTGACAAAGGCGCCGCGGCCGCCGCGCAGCAGCATCAAGGCGCTGACCGCCATGCCCACGCCCGGCGTCTTGCCGCTGCGCACCTGACGCACTACCACCGTGGGGCCGCCGATGATCACGTTGGGCGAAATCCGCCCCGAAGAGACCACCGTTGCGCCACAACTGCTGCGATCACCGCTGCGCACGGCGGGCTGGCCGTTGATGAACACTGTGGCCGAACCTTCGGCCAGTAACGGCAGGGGCATGGCCGGGTGCCGCGTGCAGGCGATCTGGTCCAGCGGCTTGGGCACCACGCCAGGCGCAGGCTCCGCGAGGGTCGGACGCAACAGCTCGGAAAAGAACCCGGCGGCCATGTCCAGGTAACTGGGGTCAGCCTCGTCGTTGTCGTATTCGGCGGGCGAGACATCGGACGGCGTGCCGGCTGCACGTGCCGCGGGCAAGCCGTTGATGAAGGTGTCGGGCGAGCCGGTGAGGATGGTGGCGGCCGGCTCCGGCGGGAACAGCGCGTTACCGATGCCTTCGCACAGGCGGCTGAGGCCGCTGTCCAGGCCGCTCTGGCTCATGGCGACGCCCACCGCCACGCCGACCAGGGCACCGAGCACGCAGGCGCCCAGACCGCCGGTGACCACCGTCACCCCGGTGGCCGCAACCACGGCAGCCGTCGCCAACGCACCGACGGCGGCAAAGGCTGCCACTTCGAGCACGCCGCCGAGGAGATCGGCCATGACCGAGGTGTGGGACAGGGCATCGCCTTGGCGGGCGGCCCACTGTGCGTCAGACATTCCGTGTACTTCGCGCTGAGAAAGCGCCGGAATGTAAAGAGCTGGAGCGCTGCTGTCTGAGCGCTGAAACACAAAAAACGCGAGCTATGGCGATTTCAGAAGTGGAGGACGAACCGCCAAGATTGCGTCCTACACGGCACCGCTAAACGAACTACATTTCAAACGGAAATAGGCCTAATGACTGAAAAAGGTGGCGCTCAAACCCCACCCTACGGCATCAAGCGTGCGATACCGTCCAGCAATCGCTGCAATGCGCCCTGATTGGTCTTCATCACGCCCAGCCCGGCTTCGGCCATGGTCCGCACCAGCGCCGGCTGCTCGATCAAGCGCTGAACACCCATCGCCAGGCTCGCCGCGTCGCTCACCTCCTCCAACGCCCCGCCACTGCGCAACAAGGCGGCAATCTCGAGGAAGTTGAACAGGTGTGTGCCGCTCAAGACCGGCTTGGCCAGCGCCGCTGGCTCAAGCAGGTTATGGCCGCCATTGGGCACCAGGCTGCCGCCCACGAAGGCGATATCAGCCAACGCATAAAGGAACAGCAATTCACCCATGGTGTCGCCCAACAGCACCTCAGTAGAGGCCGTCACAGGTGCTGCAGTAGAACGCCGGACCGTCGAAAACCCCTGTTGCTCGCAGAGTTCGAAGACAGGGTTGAAACGCTCGGGATGCCGTGGCACCAGGATCAACAACGCCTCCGGATGCGTGGCCAGCAACTGGCGATGCGCGTCCAGCACAACCTCATCTTCGCCCGCGTGGGTACTGGCCGCGATCCACACCGGTCGCTCCGTTGCTTGCCATTCGGTCCGTAGTTGCGCGGCACGCTCCAGCAATGCGGGGTCGATCGTCAGGTCGAACTTGATCGAGCCGGTCACCATCACGCATTCGGGTCGTGCGCCAAGGTCCAGAAAGCGCTGGGCTTCGATCTGGGTCTGCACAGCGAACAGGTTCACCTCCCCCAGCATGGGCCGCGTGAGCCGGGCGAATCGGCCGTAACCCCGTGCCGAACGTTCCGACAGCCGAGCGTTGGCCAGCACGGTCGGAATGCCTCTTTTCGCACACTGATGAATAACGTTGGGCCACAGCTCGGTCTCCATGATCACACCGAGCACTGGCCGGACGTGATTCAGAAAACGGGCAGCGGCCCACGGAAAGTCATACGGCAAGTAGCAGTGCTGAACCCGTGGTTCGTTGGCGAACATCGAGCGAATGCGCTCGGAACCGGTGGGCGTCATGCAGGTGATGGTGACCGGCAGATCGGGATAACGTGCGAGCAGAGCGCGGACCATGGGCGCGGCCGCAATGCTCTCGCCCACCGAAACGGCGTGAACCCATATGCCGCCCTGTCGCATGGGCGGCAACCCGCGGGCAAAGCGCTCGCCAATGCGCTGCGCATACGCCGGGGCCTTGCGTGAACAAAGCCACAGGCGCAGCGCGATGAACGGCAGGCCGAGATGAAACAGGACGGTATAAAGGGTTCTATTCATGGGCGCGGAGTTTATCAGCCAATGGCTTCCAGATAACGAGTGAAACACACCGCTAGCCCTTATTGGCGGCAGTGCGTACCCGGCAGGTCAGAGATAGGAAACGACTTTCTGCGCAACGATCTCTAGAATGCCGGCCATACAAAAGGAGTTGCTCCATGTCCGCTTACTACTTGCTGGCCATTGCCATCTGCGCTGAAGTCATCGCCACCGTCTCCATGAAAGCCGTAAAAGGGCTGAGTACGCCGCTGCCATTGCTGTTGGTCATTGTCGGGTACGGCATTGCGTTCTGGATGCTCACCCTGGTGGTGCGCACCATCCCGGTGGGCGTGGCGTACGCCGTCTGGGCCGGCATGGGCATTGTGATGGTGAGCATTGCTGCGCTGTTCATCTACGGGCAGAAGCTGGACGTGCCGGCCATGCTCGGCATGGCCATGATCGTCGCCGGCGTGGTGGTCATTCAGCTGTTCTCGAAAACCGCCGGTCATTGAAAAGCGTGTTCCCCTATAATGGCGGCATTCGTTTCGCCATTTGAGGTGCTCATGCCATCCGCTATTTCCACTGACGTTCTGATTGTCGGCGCGGGCGTCGCCGGTCTCTGGCTCAACGCGCGACTGCGTCGACAAGGGTTCTCGACGGTCGTGGTGGAAAGCGCAAACCTGGGCGGCGGACAAACCGTGAAATCCCAGGGGATCATCCACGGCGGCGCCAAATATGCCTTGCACGGCGCACTGACCGGCGCTTCGGAGGCCATCGCCGACATGCCCCGCCGCTGGCGTGAGGCGCTGGCGGGCAAGGGCGAGCTGAACCTGTCCGGCGTGCGTGTACTCTCCGAAGCCCACTATCTCTGGTCGCCAGGCACGTTGGCCGGCAATCTCACCAGTTTCTTCGCCAGCAAAGCCGTACGAGGCCGCGTCGATCAGGTCAAAGGCGCCGATTTGCCGCCAGCGCTGCAAGACCCGCGCTTCAAGGGCAAAGCGTACCGCCTGGCCGAACTGGTCATCGACGTGCCGAGCCTGATCGACAAGCTGGCCGAATTGGCCGGCGACAGTCTGCTGGCAGGGCAAACCATCGAGCCATTGCGTGATGGCGATGCCCTTGTCGGCCTGCGGGTCGACGGCCGGGATATCTTTGCCCAACGCATCGTATTGAGCGCCGGTGGCGGCAATGACGCGCTGTTGAATGCCTTGAATATCACGCGCCCGGCCATGCAACGACGACCGCTGCACATGGTGCTGGTCAAAGGCCCGACGCTCAAACCGCTGTATGCGCACTGCGTGGGCGGCGGACCGAAACCCAGGATCACGGTCACGACGCATCCGGCGGCCGACGGGCAGTGGGTGTGGTATCTGGGCGGCGACGTGGCCGAGGCCGAAGGTGTCACGCGCGATCCCGCGGAACAGATTGCCGTCGTGAAAAAAGAACTCGCGCATCTGCTGCCCTGGGTCGATCTGAGTCAGGCGCAGTGGGCGACCGTTCGCGTTGACCGCGCCGAACCCGCACAGTCCGGACTCACCCGCCCGGACAACGCCTTCCTCGACGTGCAGGGTCGGCTGATGATCGGTTGGCCCACCAAGCTTGCGCTGGCGCCGGACTTCGCCGACCGCGTGCTGGCCTCATTGTCTCGGGACGACATACACCCCACGCCACAGCCTACGGTCACTGACTTTCCCAAGCCGCCCATCGCGCGACCTGTCTGGGATGAACTGCTGCCATGAAGACGTTGCACGACCTCCATCGCCCGCTGGGCAGCCTCGGCATCGACGTTTCCCCCCTGGGTCTGGGGACCGTCAAGCTGGGGCGGGATCAAGGCGTGAAATACCCCAACGGCTTCAAGATTCCCGACGACAGCGAGGCCCGGATGCTGCTCAAGCTGGCGCGGGATCTGGGCATCAACCTGATTGACACCGCCCCCGCCTATGGCACCAGCGAAACCCGTCTGGGCCCGCTGCTGCGCGGCCAGCGGCAGGACTGGGTGATCGTGAGCAAGGTCGGGGAAGAGTTTGACAGCGGGCAGTCCAGCCACGATTTCAGCGCCGATCACACTCGGCGGTCGGTGGAGCGAAGCCTGAAGCGCCTGGAGACGGATTTCATCGATCTGGTGCTGGTGCATTCCGACGGCAATGATGTGGCGGTGCTTACCGAATCCGGGGTTTACCAGGCGTTGGCCGAGCTCAAGCGGGAGGGCAAGATTCGTGGCTACGGTTTCTCCGGTAAAACCGTCGAGGGCGGGCTACTGGCATTGGAGGAAGGCGATTGCGCGATGGTGACGTACAACCTGAACGAGCAAGGTGAGGAGCCGGTCCTGGACTACGCCGCCGCTCACGGTAAAGGGATCCTGATTAAAAAAGCCCTCGCCAGCGGGCACGTTTGCCTGAGCCCCGGTGTCGATCCTGTGCAAGCCAGTTTTGAATTGCTTTTCAAACATCCCGGCGTCACCGGTGCTATCGTCGGGACCATTAATCCGCTGCATCTGGCCCATAACGTGGCGACCGCCGCTGCCGTGATAGGCCGTCAGGACCGCTAGCGCGGCCGACCCCAACGCAAGAAGGAGCCGATATGCCGCGAACGCTGATTCGAAAGAACCCCAGTAACTTCAAAACCCTGCCCCTGCTCGTCGAAGCCACTGCTGAAAGCCTGAGTTACCAGAGCATCGGCATGCCGCTCAATTTTTCCCAGACCCTGCAACGTCGTCGCAAGATCGAAGTGCAAGACCCTGAGCGGTTCACCACCGAACTTGCGAATCTGGGCGTGTCGGTGCGTCTGACCCTGAACTGGCAGAACCGTGATTATTGGATTCTGGTGCGTCAGCGTCGCCAGGACCGTGGCGATGTAGTGCTTAAGCTGATTTCCGGTTACGTCCCGGCCCATGAGCTCAATTTGCCGCTGCACACGGCCATCAAGGAAGTCGCGGAAGAATGCCTGATCGAAACTCCCGAAGGCTGGCTGAGCGGGCGGTTCAATGACATATGGCTGCCTGCGCCCTACGCCGCTGCCCTTCACTACCGCGAGGCCCTGCCCTTTCGCCTGTCACCGCTGTCGGGGGCCGCGCTGCCGGTGCGGTGCGGCGGAATGACCCTGATCGAGCGCCCGCGTGCTTACGTGCATCTGCCCACGGCGTCACTGCAGCTGATCTACGACATGCGCCTTGAGGTGCCGAAAGAGGCGCGGCCACTGAGCCTGTTCCACGTCGATGAAAGCCTGGAGAACGACGAACTAGTGGCACGCCTCAATCGCAGCAAACCCGATTTGTACCTGATGCCGCTGGAAAATGGCTCACCGCTGCCGGAGCTGTACACGCTCAAGCGCGACAAGCTGACGCCCGCCAGCACGCGCGGGCTTTACCTGGCCGAAAGCTTCGCCGCGCAAGAGGGCTGGGTGGTGCATGACGAGCGGATTCGCTGGAAGGACTGGCTTGCGCAGCAAGGCATGACCCCGAAGAAGAAACCGGGTATCAAGCGCCGATTGAAGGTGGGAGCCAAGCAGTTGCTGCGCATGGCGCGCAAGACGTTGCATAAATCCTGAAACCTGCGACCGCCCGTTCCCTGTAAGAGCGAACCTGTTCGCGAGGCATCCTGGCTGACACACCTCGTCAGCCGCTTCGCCGACACGTTGGCTCCTACAGCGTTTGACGGCTCACTGCCCGCGTATTTTCTCGACGATGGCAGTGGTCGAGCTGTTGGCGACCAAACCCAGCACTTTGACCTCGCCGCCGTACGCCTGAACGATGCTGGCCCCGACCACCTGATCGATACCGTAATCGCCACCTTTGACCAGCACATCAGGTTTGACGTGGCTCAGCAGGTTCTCAGGCGTGCCTTCCGCAAAGCTGATCACCCAGTCCACCGCGCCCAGACCGGCCAGTACAGCCATGCGGCGATCCACGCTGTTGATTGGACGTCCCGGGCCTTTGAGACGGCTGACGGACGCGTCGTCATTGACCGCTACGATCAGACGATCACCCTGGGCACGGGCCTGTTCCAGATAGGTCACGTGGCCGGCGTGGAGGATGTCGAAACAGCCGTTGGTGAACACGATTCTTTCGTTGTGCGCGCGGGCATCGTCGATGGCCAGCAGCAGTTGATCCAGCGTCAGGACGCCACGTTCAGAGCCCTCAGCGCGCTGGATGGCACGGCGCAACTCAGGTGCGCTGATCGCCGCGGTGCCCAGCTTTCCGACCACGATGCCCGCAGCGAGGTTGGCCAATGCCACCGCGTGCGGTAATTCTTCACCTGCGGCCAGCGCGGCAGCCAAGGTCGAAATCACCGTATCGCCAGCGCCGGTAACGTCGAACACTTCACGGGCGCGGGCTGGCAAATGCAGTGCCGGCTGATCGGGGCGCAACAGGGTCATACCGTGTTCGCCACGCGTCACCAGCAAGGCACCGAGGTCCAGCGAACGCATCAGCTCAGCGCCTTTGGCCACCAACTCCGCCTCATCGACGCAATGGCCGACAATGGCTTCAAATTCACTGAGGTTTGGCGTGATAACCGTAGCGCCACGGTATATGGCGAAATCTTTCCCTTTCGGGTCGGCCAGGACGGGGATGCCGCGGTCACGGGCTGACTTGATCAGCACCTGATGGTTTTTCAGTGCGCCTTTGCCGTAATCGGAGAGCACCAGCACTTTGACGCCATCGAGCAACGCGTTGACCTCTTGGCTAAGGGCAACGGCGTCAGTGGCGAACGGCTCTTCGAAATCGATACGCAGCAGTTGTTGGTGGCGGCTCATGACGCGCAATTTGACGATGGTCGGCTGGTGCGCAACGCGCTGGAAGCGTGCCGTGACACCCGCAGCCTTGAGGCTGTTGCTGAGGCTCTCGGCGGCTTCGTCTTCACCCGTCACGCCGACCAGGGAGGCCTTGGCGCCGAGGGCAGCAATGTTGAGCGCCACGTTGGCAGCGCCGCCTGGACGGTCTTCGATCTGGTCGACCTTGACCACCGGCACCGGGGCCTCCGGCGAAATGCGTGAGGTACCGCCATGCCAATAGCGGTCGAGCATGACATCGCCCACCACCAAAACTGGTGCCTGATCGAAACGCGGCATGGACAACTTCATCGAACAACCCGTAACTAGAATGAACAGGGGCGGAATCTTAGCACAGGGTTTGGAACGCTTGAGGTACTGAGGGAAAGTCGATGCTTTTCAGTGAGGGGGCATCATCTGCAGGGGCAAATTGATTCGCGAAGAGGGAGCGGGATCCGACAGGGTTTTATCATCGGTCTGACTGCCTCGCGAATGAATTCGCTCCTACAGATTTACATGCTCAATCGTCAGATGGCGCCGACGGGCGCCGGCTCGTCCAGGCCCATGGCGTGAAGACGCGAGTAGTAGCCGTTTTGCGCCAGCAGCTCGCCGTGTGTGCCGCGCTCGACGATGCGGCCCTGGTCCATGACCAGAATCAGGTCGGCACGCTCGATGGTGGACAGGCGGTGCGCAATGACCAGCGTAGTACGGCCCTTCATGACCTGGTCCAGCGCCGCTTGAATATGACGCTCCGACTCGGTGTCCAGCGCCGAGGTGGCTTCGTCCAGGATCAGCAGCGGGGCGTTTTTCAGCAGCGCCCGCGCAATGGCCAGACGCTGACGTTGCCCGCCTGACAGCAGCACCCCGTTCTCGCCGACCTGCGTGTCGAACCCTTCGGGTAGCTGCTCGATGAACTCCCTGGCATAGGCATCGGCGGCAGCGGCCACGATGTCTTCACGGGGCGCACCCGCCAGATCGCCGTAGGCAATGTTGTTGGCGACGCTATCGTTGAACAGCGTGACGTTTTGATTGACCTGGGCGATGTGCTTACGCAGGTTGCGAAGGCGGTACTCTTCGATATCGACGCCATCGAGCAGGATGTTCCCGGTCTCGTGGTGGTAGAAGCGCGGTATCAGGTTCGCCAGCGTCGACTTGCCGCTGCCAGAGCGCCCGACCAGCGCGACCATCTGACCCGGCGCTGCCGAGAAACTGATGTCGTTCAGCACCTGCCGATCAGTGCCCGGATAGGTAAAGCTCAGGTTGCGCACTTCAAGATTGCCGGAGACGCGGTCGCGCTCGACGGTGCCCTGGTCCAGCTCAGGTTCCACATCCAGTTGTTCGAAGATACTTTCCGCGCCCGCCACACCCTTCTGGATGGTGGAGCTCACTTCAGACAACTGACGAATCGGCTTGGGCAACAGGCCCGCAGCGGTGATGTACGCCACCAGATCGCCTGCAGTCGAATCGCCGCGCAGGTACAGGACCAGAAACATCAGCGCGGCCATGGCCGTGTAGATCACCAACTGCAACATCGGCGTGTAGACCGCGCCAGTCTTGGTCATCTGCAGCTGTTTGTCGGTGTTATGAGTACTGGCCTTCGCGAACCGCTCCTCCTCGTAGGTTTCCCCACCGAAGCTGCGCACGACCCGATAGCCCTGAATGGTCTCGGACGCGACATGCGTCACATCACCCATCGCCACCTGGATTTTCTTGCTCTGCTTGCGGAATTTCTTGCTCGCGCTGCCCACCATCACGGCGATCAGCGGCAGGATCGCAAGCATGACCAGGGTCAGCTGCCAGTTCATCCACAGCAGGTACATGAACAGGAACACGACGGTCAGGCCTTCACGGATAACCACCTTGATGGCATCGGTGGCCGCGCCCGTGACCATGGTCACGTTGAAGGTGATGCGTGAAATCAGATGGCCTGAACTGTGGGTATCGAAATAGCGGTTGGGCAGGACCAACAGCTTGTTGAACAGCTCGACGCGCAGATCGTGAACCAGGCCGAGGGAGACTTTCGCCAGAAAGTAATTGCCCAGATAGGAACCCAGCCCCTGCCACGCCGCGATCAGGATAATCAGTAGCGGAACGGCCTGCAGCAGCTGCAGATCGCGCAGATAAGGCACATTGGGGAAGAGAACGGCTTCGGGGTTGCTCAAGCCGTCGACGAAGTACTTGAGAATGCCGGCCAGCATTGGCTGGGTGGAGGCGAAAATCACGAAGCCGACGATGCTGAGAATGAAGATGCCCACGTAGGGTTTCACGTAGTTCAGCAGTCGAAAATAGATGCTCATGCTGGAGCTTTGTCCGCTAATGGACGGTGTATCGCTCATCGTTAAGCTCGCTGGACTGAGTGGAGCGCGGGATTTTATCACAGCGGGGGCCACTTCCCCCCGCGCCCACATCAGCAGGCTGGCCAGGCCGATCGGCAACCAGCTGATGAACCATTCAGCGCGGGGCGAGCCGGTCAGGCTGGCGGCATCGAACTGCATGGCCAGGGTCGAGAACAGCCAGATGCCGATGACGCCGCGACCAAAGTCAGTCTCCCTGACGCGCCATGCCTGCCAGAGGACCGTCAGCCAGATGGCCGCCCAGAGCAGCATGCCGGGAAGGCCCAGCTCGATGGCGATATGGGTGAACAGATTGTGCGAGTGATCGAAGATCATAACGCCCGGGACGGCCACCTTGTAGGGCGAGCCCAGACCCAGTCCGGTCAGAGGGTGCAGTTCGATCATCTTCATGGCGGCGGTGAATATTTCAGGGCGGAAGGACGAACCTCGCGCCATCATCGTCGACTCCATCAGCATGAAGCCAACGAGTGCGACCACCACCGCTGCGGCAGACAGGTAGAACCCGCGCCGGTGCCGCCACCAGATCGGCAGCGCCACGACCGTGAAGAACAACGCGAGCACTGCGCCCCGGCTTTGCGACATCAATATGAACGCCGTACCGGCCAGCAGCACCAGGGCCCAGACTATCTGGAGGCCGCGCGATCGAGGCGGCCAGAGCAGCGTCCAGATCATCGAGACGCCAATGACATAGGCGCCCAGAATCGGGTGGCTCAGCTCGCCGAGACCTTGAAGCCGCGTACTCCAGCCGTTGTGCTGGAGGCCGTAGAACTTGACGATAGACACCACTGCCGCAATGCCCAGGCCGATGCCAGCCCATTGCATCAGGCGCATGACCCGGTCAGGTCGGGCATCGGCAAGGATCGGGAAAAACAGGACGAAAAACGCAATGTACAACAGGCGCTTGAATTCACGGTCCGGCTCGGCAGTGCCGCTCCAGAACAGCGTCATCATTGACCATGCCGCCAGCAGCAGGAGCAGCGAAAATAACAACCGCTGTCCGCGCCATGCCTCCCCCAGACGCGCCCGTGCCGACCAGGCCAGCCCGATGCAAGGCACCCAGAGCAGCGCGACAAGGCCCTGCTGGTAGATTTTGTTGGCCGGAGCAAAAGCAATGGCGAGCAAGAACCACAACAATCCTGCAGATAGCAGGACCTGTGCCCAGCGTTTCGAGTACATCCTGTCTCCCTAAAATGTAGGACCAGTCTTGCCCGGCATGGTGAAAGCGTTAACTTTTGGGCATCATTGCCCGTCAAACGGCTCGTAACTTTTCACAAGGCTTTCTACTGATGCAATGTTTTCGGCTCTCAAAGGCCGCTTTAAATCAAATGATCGTCGGCGCCAACGTGTTGGAGGCCGACAGCTATGGCGCGAAAGTGTACATGCTGAAGGACGGCAAAATCCTTAAACTATTTCGTCGCAAGCGCTGGTTTTCATCCGCCTTGCTGCGCCCCTATTCCAAACGCTTTATCGACAACGCGGTTCAACTGCACAAGCTCGGCGTACCCACGTTGAAAGTCACGGATTTTTACACGCTTGAGCAGCAAGGGATGACGGCTGTGCTGTACCGCCCGCTGCCGGGTGAAACCCTGCGTCAGATCGCTGCCAAGCCCGGTTTCACGTGGGCACAGGCGCTCCCCGCGCTGATCGAATTGATCCGCAGCCTGCATCGTTCGGGTATTTACTTCCGCTCGCTGCACTTGGGCAACATCGTCGTGACGCCAGAGCAGCAGATGGGGCTGATCGACGTCGCTGACATGCGCTTTTTCAAGGCGCCCCTCTCAGAGCGCCTCAAGAAGCGCAACGTTCAGCATTTTGCGCGGTATATCGAGCGGGAAAACCTGGGTCAGGAGTTTCCGCTGCAGGACCTTGAAAAGGGCGTGCTGGCGTCCTGAAGCAAGACCTCTCAGGGATGAGAGGTCAGCAGCGCCCGAGAGTCCTGACGAAATTGCTCCCATGCCTTTTCCGGTGCCAGCGCTCGATGCTGGGACGCCGAGACATCATCACCTTGCCGGGCCGTGAATTGCTCGATCGCTGCGACCCACGCAGGAACATCGGCAACAGGCACGTAATGCCCTGCGTCACCCAACTGTTCGCGAAAGACATCCAGATCGCTGACCAGCACCGGCACACCAGCGATCACGGCTTCTTGCAGCACCAGACCCAGGCCTTCCTCACGAGACGGAATCACCACCCAGTCGAACCCTCGGTACAGCTTCGCCAGACCCGGTTTGTGCCCGGGCAGAAAGACTTTGCCGCCCAGCTTGAGCTGCTTGATCTTGCGCTCCAGCACCGCTCGGTCCGGCCCTTCACCGATGATCACCAGATTGAGATCGGGGTGGCGCACCAGTGACTGGGAAAACGCGTCGAGCAGGTAATCAAAACCCTTGTCCGTGACCAGACGCCCGACGGCGCCGAGGATGCGCATGTTTTCCGACGGCAGATCCAGCACCCGCCGGGCCTGTTTTCGGGCCAGCAGGCGCAGGCAGAACGACTCGGGCTCAAGCGCACTGCGCAGGCCGATCACCGGGATTTGCAGGGTTTTGTGCAGCGAGGACGCCAGGGTTTGCGACACCGCCGCCAGCGTCAGACGCTGGGCGGGGAACTGCTGGAACATCAGCCGGTGATGATCGCGCATCTTGGTGGCGCCGTGAAACACCACGACTGCGCGGATGTCAGGCATGTCCTTGAGGATTGGCAGCAATACCCTGGCCACGCCCAGCCCGTCGAGCAGCACCACCGTGGCTTTGCTCTCGATCAGCGCTTTGCGCATGCGAAATTGCAGCACGGGCTTGAGCAGCCGCCAGACATGCCGTTCCTTGAGCAACCGCGAGGACAGGCTCCACTCGCGCACCTGCGGAACGGGTTCGGCGCAGTCGCTGGCTTCACCTTGCAGAAACCAGGTCTTGACGTCAGTGGCGGGGTCGAGCTGCGACAGAATTTGCTGATGGACCTTGTGAACCGAGGAAAACGGCGCGCCACTTGACCACATCACATTAACGATGCTCATCGGGCGCCGTGCCTTGACGTTAGCGTCACGACATTCATGTGGGCAGGGTCTATCAATGGTAAAGCCAATGCGCACCCCGGAAGAGAAGCGTAAAACCGGAATCGGGCCACGTACGGGTCTGATTCCGGCGCTGTCTGTAGACCATCACCCTGGTTGGGCGGTGTCCTTGTATTCCATTCGTAATCTGCCACGCCGCTTCGTTCCACAGTCCGGCAAATATCTTGTTCCATCAAAGGCCCACTACAGCACGCAGCCGTTCAAACCAACTCAAGGAAGCACGTTCGCGCAGTGCGGGTTTGAGCGCCTGCACGATGCGCTCGCCAATCGCCGCGAAAGCGAAATGCGACGTTGCCAGATTTCGACCCTCCACGGCAATACGCGAAGCCAACACAGGGTCACTGCGCAGGATCGCCAGTTTTTCCTGCAACTGGGGAATATCGCTGTAAAGCACTACGTTGCGCATGTCCTCCAGGCCCAGAGCGCGGTTCTCGGCGGCTCCCTGGTCGAAGGTCAACAGCACACAGCCACACGCCATCGCCTCGAAATTCTTGATCATGTACTCGCCCATACCGACGTCAGCACTCACAAAAAAACGGATGCGGTTAAGGGTGTCGCAATATTCTTCGCCTGACTTGGTGCGCGTGACGACCAGGGTCTCGACGCGCCCCAATTCATCCAGCATCTGCTTGCGGCCGCTGTAGGCCACGCTGTTGGTGCTGCCGACAAACGCCAGCTCGATGTCGCGCTCACGCCCCTGGTCTGCCAGCAGGCCTTGATCGTAGCCCTTGGGCACGAACACAGCGTCGACCCCCTCTTCCCGCAGGCGTTCGCTGACCATGAAGCCGGAACTGATTACCCGGACCCAAGGCAACTTGCGGTAGTGAGCGCTGAATTTTCCGGTGTACTTGCAAGGGATATAGTTCTGATAGGCGTCGTGTTCGAGGATCACCAGATGGGGGATCGTGCGAATGAAACTCGCCTGACGCACTTCCTGCTTGAATCGCAGGAAAAAGACAATGCGGTCGTAGCGCGTCACATCGACTTCACGACGGAAATAGCCGCGCAGGTTTCGCTGTTGCTCGGACGTCAGCCAGCGCAAATCACATTCGCAGTGTGCGGCCACGCCTTCATACAGACGGTCCAGAATGGCACGTTGCTCTTTCTGGACCAGGAATAGAACTTTCATCGGTTTCCTTGGCACCACCGGTGTTTATCCCCGCACTGCAGGGCAGCGACGTCTGAAGGCTCGCTCAATCTGTCTTCGTTTCAACCGTCTGGCGCCAGAACAACTCATGTCGACGCACCGACTTCCTGAAAAATTCGTTCTCGCCCTCTGCCGGCCAGCGTCGACCCGCAAGCAGCTGTTGCAGCCATCGCCGCACGCGACGTTTCAGCGGCGGCGCGGGCTGCAGGTCGTGCATCATACCCAAAGCCATGGCTTTGTCTCGCTGCACAACCGCTGACAATTCAATGCAATACGGCACCCACTCGGCAGTCTGCTCGAAGACTGGCGGCAAAGCGATACCACTGTAAGCGTTACCCATCGGCCAGCGATCGTTGTCGTGCAAATGATTGGCGTAACCCAGAATGACGGTCGGCTGCCAGGCCAACCCTTGCAGCGCTTCGATGACTGCCGCCTGAGAACAGATGTGGTCAGGGTGTGGATCGATGATCGGGTGCGGCATGACCAGCACTTGCGGCCGTGCTTGAAGCAACAATGCGCGCAGATCGGCAATCAGGTTGTTCCAGGTGGGCGCGCCATCGACATCCCCCGGCAAAGGCATCGGGTTGAACTGGCGGAACAGACGTATATCGTCCAGGTCCGCCTCGCGGGAAGCGATGGGCTGGTCCGGCGCCGCCTGCATGGCGGGCAACTGAAGACAGAAATAGCCTAACTGCACGCAACGGGATTCCGGTACGCCGCCCCATCGCGGGACGACAACGCTGTCCCAGGCGCGCAAACGGCCTTTGACCCGCGCCGCTTGCGCCGGGCTCATGCCCATCTGCTGATAATGCTCGGCTTCAATCTCGCCGGCGGTGAGGGTGACAATCCAGCTTTCTTCCGCGCCGCTGTACAAGCCAAATGCGGCCAGCTCGGCATCGTCCGCGTGAGGGGCGATGATCATCATCCGCTGACGGCGGGCATCGGCATGGCTGAACGACCACAGTCGGGGCTGTCCGCTCACGCGGCAAAACCGGCCCCGTATCCGCAGCGTGCCCGCCGCCAGGGAGTCGCCCAGGCCGGTGAGGTTCAGGTAGCGCAAACCGTCCACCCCGCGTTCGAACGCCTGTCGGTCGTGAAGCGCCTGACCCACAAGCTCGATCTCAGGGTCGAGAAAGCGCCCGAGCCAGGTGCTTTTGATCGGCAGCGACAGCACCAGCGTCTCGGACCCTGTCAGCGACAACGGCGTGGCCAGGCGCAGGGTTTCCCCGTCCAGCCGGACGCCGCTGACTTCGTTGTCGGCAGGGAAGCGGTATTGGTAGTCGTCGGACGGGGAATAGAAGAGATGATCCGAAAACCAGGCTTCGTGCGCGACCCAGGCCAGCACGGCCAGCAACAAGGGCAACCACCACACCCCCAGCACGCCGATGACGATCAGCAGCGCAAGGCCGACCAGCAGCACCATTCGCTTGTTGCGGCGATGGCGCTTGAGCAACGCTTGCTTGCGGCTCAAATCTGAAACACCGGAACGGGGTTGCACCAACGGTCCTTGTACTCCCGGTCGGCGCGACCGAAGGAGAACCGCAGGGGTTTGTTCAAGGCCCGGGCATGCTCCCAGGCGCTTTGGGTATTGAGGAAGCTCAAGACACTGCCGGGGCTGAAATCCCGGGTTTGCGGGTCCACGCCGCCGTTGATGTATTCGACGCTGATCCACTCCGGCGCCTCGACGCGGTACACCAGTTGGACGGCAATGGCGGCGTCATTGAGGAAGATCACCGAGCCGATCAGCAGGTCGCGCAACAGCTCGACGACTTCTGCCATTCGCTGCGCACCGGTGGCCGGGAAACCCCAGCGCCGCTGGAAGAGATCGCAGTAAATGGCGGCCAGCTCGGCACTGCTGAAGTCGCTGACCGGACGCACCACGCCGCCCGCCTCTTGCAGCAGGCGCAACTCGCGCCGCTGGTTGTAGCGAAATTTTTTCGACAGTTCTTCGGGCGTGCGGGCCATGGCCAGCGATTCCGCCTGCGGCAGGAACGTAGGCACGCGGCCCTCATTGAGCGCCGACAGGTAACGACCGCGATGGCGGACCGGCACGTGAGCATCCGCCGCGACCGGCAGGATCAACTCCGCGTTACCCAGATCGAACAGGCCTTTTTTGCCGTGGCTTTTGAGCACATCCTTGGACAACGCCAGCGACCGGCCCCACGTGGCAATCGCGGCCTTGACGTCACCGCCCTGCTCCCACGCCAGATAGCGCACGGGAATCTCGGCGAACGCGGCCAACCGCTCTACCACCAGCGGATGGGTGGCCACGCTGCCGCCATAACGCTGCCAGGCCTGCTCGTACGCCTGCGCGTCCACCTGGGCCCAGCCACGTTCACGGACGCTTTGAAATCGATTGAGCATCAAGACTCCGCAGTCAGATCGGTCACCTGCGGCAAGCGCCAGAACACGTCACGCACCGCCGCGTCGGAGAACCGCTCGTTCAGGCGCTGCAACATGAGGTCCGCGCACGCCTGGCGCTGCTCTGCGTCAAGACTGGAGAGGTGCACAAGGCCTTGCGCCAGCCGGGCTTCATCGCCCAGCGGAAACAGGACGCCGACGCCTTCGACCACTTCCTTCGCACCGCCACAGGCAGTTGCCACCAGCGGCACGCCGGCGGCCATCGCTTCCAGCAGGACCATGCCAAACGGTTCGTGGTCCGAGCTGAGCGCGAACACATCAAAGGCCTTGAAGTAACGACTCGCCTGCGCAATCTGGCCCGGCAACAGCACCTGCGCGCCGATCCCCAGTTCCATGGCCAACTCTTTGAGGTCCTGTTCCAGTCGCCCTTTGCCGAGGATCACCAACTGGCTGTTCTCGGGCAGATTCGGCAAGGCCTGGGCGAAGCCGCGCAGCAGGGTCGCCTGATCCTTGTCCGGGTGCAGGCGGCCCACGTTGCCGACGATCCAGGCCTCCTGCGAAAGCCCGAGCTCTTCGCGGGCCTCTTCACGGGACAGCAAACTGGCTTGCAACGGCTCGACGTCGATGCGGTTGTACAACGTCTGGATGCGGCCGGTGGGCCATTTCGGCAGGCTCTTGCGCATGTCGTCGCGCACCGCATCGGAGACGCCCAGCAGGCTCAGGCGCCAGCGGGCCAGGTGCGCGAACAGCTTGCGGCTGCGACGCTGATAGTCACCGAACGCATGGTGCACGCCAATCACCGGCAGGCGGGTGGCCAGTAACGCGATGTAGACCGGTTTGAAGCGGTGGGCGATGCAGAACGTGAAGTCCCGTGACGCCGCGATTTTGCGCAGTTCAAGGATCGCGCCCAGCTTTAGGCCACGAATGGCCTTGGAGCTGTATTCCATGAACAGCACTTCATCGGACGCACATTTACCAGCCACTTCGGCATCGGCGGCGCCGGTCAGGAACACCGTGGTCACGCGATAGCCCTTGCCCGCGAACAGACTGGCGTATTGACGGGCGCAGTCCAGAAACGGCCCGTCATAACCGTGACAGAACTGCAACACGTGGCGCTCAGCCGAGCGTGTCATAAGTTTCCGCGCCGTCTTTGATGACCAGGATGTCTTCCATGATCAGGTACTGCAGGTCCGAGCCGAAAAACATGTTCAGCGCATCGGTGGGCGAGCAGATCATCGGCTCGCCTCGACGGTTAAGCGAAGTGTTCAGCGACACGCCGTTACCGGTCAGCACTTCGAGGGCCTTCATCATGTCGTAGTAGCGCGGGTTGTACTCGCGCTTGAGCACCTGGGCACGGGATGTGCCGTCTTCATGGACGACTTCCGGCACGCGGGTTTTCCACTCTTCAGCCACTTCGAACGTAAAGGTCATGAACGGCGCCGGGTGATCGATCTTGATCATCTGCGGCGCGACGGTGTCGAGCATCGACGGGCAGAAAGGCCTCCAGCGCTCGCGGAACTTGATCTGATGATTGATGCGATCGGCCACGCCGGGAATGCTCGGGCAACCAATGATCGAGCGCCCGCCCAAGGCGCGCGGACCGAACTCCATACGGCCCTGGAACCAGGCCACCGGGTTGCCCTCGACCATGATTTTGGCGATGTGCTCCGGGGTATTTTCGATCTGGCGCCATGCCGGTTTGCTCGGGTGGCGGGCGCAAGCGGCGATCACGTCTTCGTTGCTGTACGAAGGGCCGAGGTAGACGTGCTCCATCTTCTCGACCGGCACGCCACGGGCGTGAGACACGTAGGCCGCTGCACCCACGGCTGTCCCGGCGTCACCGGAGGCAGGTTGCACGAACAGTTCTTTGACTTCAGGGCGCGCGATGATTTTCTGGTTCAGCTTGACGTTCAGCGCACAGCCACCGGCGAACGCAATCTTGCCGGTTTCCTTGAGGATGTCGCCCAGGTAGTAATCCATCATCTGCAGCGCCAGCTTTTCGAACAGCGCTTGCATGCTGGCGGCGTAATGAATGTATGGCTCGTCAGCGATATCGCCTTCGCGCTTGGGGCCCAGCCACTCGATCAGCTTGGGCGAGAAGTAGAAGCCTTTGCCCTTCTCTTTGTAGCGTCGCATGCCGATGACATTGGCGTACTCGGTGTTGATCACCAGCTCGCCGTTTTCAAAGGTCGCCAGGCGCGAGAAATCATACTTGCTGGCATCACCGTAAGGCGCCATGCCCATGACTTTGAACTCGCCATCGAGCATCTCGAAACCGAGAAACTCAGTGATCGCGCCATACAGGCCACCGAGGGAATCGGGGTCGAAGAATTCTTTGATTTTGTGGATCTTGCCGTTCTCCCCGTAGCCGAAGAACGTGGTGGCGT
Source organism: Xanthomonas sp. WHRI 1810A (assembly GCF_040202885.1). NCBI lineage: Bacteria > Pseudomonadati > Pseudomonadota > Gammaproteobacteria > Lysobacterales > Lysobacteraceae > Xanthomonas > Xanthomonas sp. WHRI 1810A. Next base: position 88,675 of record NZ_JBEGED010000006.1, on the reverse strand, counting down.
ATTCGCCTTTGCCATCGATGCCCAGGATCGCGGTTTTTTCCGTGAAGCCGGAGCAGTGATAGGCGCTGGAGGCGTGAGCCAGGTGATGCTCGACCGGTTCGATCTTGATTTTCTTCGGATCGAAGCCCAGTTGCTCGAGGCACCAGACGATCTTGTTGCGATAGCGCTTGTAGCGACGGTTGCCCATCAGGATGGCGTCGAGCGCACGGTCCGGGGCGTACCAGTAACGCTTGGCGTATTTCCAGCGGGCTTCACCGAACAGGCTGATCGGCGCGAAAGGAATGGCGACCACGTCAACGTCCGATGGCTTGATGCCAGCCTGCTCAAGACAGAACTTCGCCGACTCGTAGGGCATGCGGTTCTTTGCGTGTTTGTCGCGAACGAAACGCTCTTCTTCGGCGGCGGCGACCAGTTTGCCGTCGATGTACAGGGCCGCGGAAGGATCATGGCTAAGGGCGCCGGACAGGCCAAGGATCGTCAATGCCACTAGGGTCTAGCCTCTTTAGTCTGCATGCAGGCGGCGTGCGCCTGAGAAAAAAATGTGCCTCGCGCCGGGGCGGCGGGCAGCTAAAGGGCGGGATTATAGCGTAATGCGTCTGGATGTTGTCGGCCGGAAATGGTTTCAGGGCTGCTGCGCAACCCATCGCGAGCAAGCTGCGCTCCTACGGCCTGCGGCCAGAATCAAAACAGTTACAGACGCTCAGAACCCTGCTTCTGCCGAAGGCGTAGGAGCGAGGTTTGCCCGCGATCTGCCGGGCACCGGCAGCAAAACCTACCGATAGGGATATCCTGACCTAACGCGGGACTGGGTTCAGGGCTGCTGCGCAGCCCATCGTCCGATTGCGGCCCAGAGACAAGCTGCGCTCCCACGGCCTTCGGCCAGAATCAAACGCACCGTCACCGACTGATTCGCGTATCTGGAAGCGTTGGAATCCGCTCATTCAACACCCGGTGCAGCGCGCAGTCGGCCGGCCAGTTGCGCATGAACCGCACGCGGTCCCTGGTGAAGGCTTCGCCGAAGGCGGAGGGTGAGCTGTGTTGGCACATGGCGTCCAGGTCGATCAGTGCCCATCGATCCTGATGCCAGATCACGTTGTGCCCTTTCAGATCACCATGGCTGATCCGTGCGTTGAGCAGTTGCGCGAACAGATCGTCCAGTGCCTTCAATTCGTTTTCGGGCACCAGCCCCGACTGGACATAGGGTTTGAAGCGCTCGATGAGGTCCGGGCCCGGCAGGTATTCGGTGATCAGGTACGCCTTGTGCCGCAGCCAGAAGAATCGCTGTTCCAGCAGGGCCAGCGGCTTGGGCGTGGCGATCCCGAGGAATGCCAGGCGGTTGCCCTCGCGCCATGAGTGCCACGCGCGGCTGGGACGCCAGAAGCGTTTGATCCAGTGCACGGCGCCCTTGATGTTGTAGCGCTTGATCACCAATGGCCGGCCCGCCACTTCGACCCGGGCCACGCTGGCGGCACCACCGGTCTTGTACAGATGCCCTTGATCGAGCAACGCGTCGGCGTGGTCAAGTATCGGCCGCATGGTCGACTCTTCTTCGCGCCGAATCGCCCGCAATTCAGTGCCGCTGTCGGTGACGCTGAACAGACTGCAATCGCGACCGACCTTGGTCATGAAGTCTTTCAGGCGCCAGACGCGGACCTTGTCGATCTGCTTTTGCAGGGCTTCCATCGGCAAGGCGTGCTCACCGTTGCTCAACAGGTAGTGGACCAGCAGCTCTTCAGTGAACGGCTCGAGACGTTTCGGCAGCTGAGCGAAGAACACACCGAGATTTTCCAGCACTTTCTGCCGCGACAGCGGTTTGCCTGCCTGCTCAGCCTGGATGCCGGCGCCATCGATCAGGTACACCGTGCCGCCATGACGCAACAGGTTGTCCAGGTGCAAGTCGTCCTGCCACAGCCCTTTGCCGTGCAGTTGGCCGATGGCGGTCAACGCCTCGGCCAGCACGGCCTGTTGCTCGTCGGCCAGCGGCGGCAGGTCGGCCACTTCGGCCCAGGCGTCGCCCAGGCTTTGCGCGTTTTCCAGCAACTCGAACAGCAGCCAGCCGCCCTCGCCTTCCTGCAGACCATCGGCCAGCAACAGCGGCGTGGTCATGCCTTGTTCGGCAAGCAAACGCACACCGGCCAGCTCACGCTGAAAGTGGCGCGGCGCTTTTGGTCCGACCAACAGTTTTGCCAGCACAGGACGACCGCGCCAGATCGCCGCCCCCACGTACCGATGGCCCGGCAAGACGCGCAACAGACTCAGCAACTGCAGCTCGGCAGTTCCAGCAGCGTCGGCCAAGGTGATGTTCAGCGGTAACGTCGGCGTACGCCCGGCGTCTTTCAGTTCAGACAAACGCATCGGTGCCCTCTTTTTTCAACGTCGGGCGGGATGAATGATCCGGCCCGCACTATTCATCATGGTCTGCTGTAACACCCGTCTACCGACCGTCACGTTTATGACTGCCGCGTCGCGCCAGACGATGCCACCAGGCATCTACTTCCGGCCCGTTGCTGTCGGCTTGCAGATAAGCACCCAGCAGCTCGCGTATTTCAGCCTCGTTCCACGCTGGCGCCCGGCGCAGCAGCGGTTCCAGGTCCTTGACCCGATCACGCTGACCGAACAGCGACCGACGGGTTTTCTCCAGATCGATCAACTGCGCCAGATAGGCATCGGCACGGGCGCGCAGGAAAATGTGTTTGGGGTAAAAACAACCATGCACCTGCCCGGCCTGATGCAGCGTGCGCGCCAGCTCGCCGCACGCTTGCAGAATCGCCAGTCGCTGCTTTGCCGCCAGCGCGGGCCAGTCCTGCAACAGCGTATCCAGATCGGTCCAGCCGTCCAGCGCCCGGGTCATCAACACCGCCCGGCGCTCGCCATTAACCTTCTTCTCGCCGTAGAACACTGCATGCAGCGCCGGAATCCCGAGCTTCTGGTACAGGCTGATGTTGCGGAATTCCCGGGAGAAAGAAGGCTCGCCCAGCGGATGGTGCAAGGTGCGGGTCAGGTAATTCCTTTGGCGCTTGAGGTAGTAACCCGAGCCTTCGAGCTCCAGGCGAAACACACTGCTCCAGCCGCCACGTTCGGTGTTGGGCTCATCGACGGCATCCAGCTCGACCTCCCACAACGAATCGAAATCCGCCAGGCCGTGGCGCTCCAGCAAGGCCCGGTCGGCATCAGCGATGAACACACTCATTCGCGCCCCTCAAAAAAGCTGACGATATGACGGATGCGTTTTTTGTCCGAATCGTTCAGCCGCTCTCGCCCGCGATACTGCAGGTAAAAGCGCAGTCTCTGGGTGGCTGACAGGTGATATTTGGCCACCTTGTCCAGACACGCCAGGTCTTTGGTGATCCGGTAACGCAACATGAAACTGACCCAGAACGCACCGTTAGGACAATCAATGAAGAACAGCTTCGCCTGATCGTCGACCAGCAGATTGCGCCACTTCAGATCGTTATGGGTGAAGTGGTGATCGTGCATCGTGCGGGTGTGACGCGCCACCTGCTGGCTGACCTTGTCGACCCAGACGCGATCGGTCAGGCGCGGATCGTGCTGCAAGGCCAACGCCGACAAATCCTCGGTGCGCGGCAGCTCGCGCGTGATCAGCGCGCCCCGGTCGTACGAGGCGCCATTGCGCTCCAGCCCCCAGGCCACGACTTCCGCCGTAGGAATACCCCATTTGGCAAAGCGCTTGAGGTTTTGCCATTCTGACTTTACCCGTGGCCGGCCGAGGTAACGACGCAGGCCTTTGCCCGCGCCGACGTAGCGTTTGACGTAGTAATTCACGCCGCCGCGCTCTACGCGGATCACTTCGGACAGCGGGTCACGCGTCAGGCGCTCGCCGGTGAGCGCGAACACTGCCTCCAGGCTGCCGAAGTCGGCGGCCAGCGAATCGTATGCAGGTTCCAGTCTCCAACCCGGCATCAGAGCGCATCCCCGTAACGCACTTTGCGCTGATAAAGCTTGTCGGCGCGGGCCTCCAGCCAACTGAGCAGCGCGGACTCCTGCGCAAGGATCTGGCGCAGCGGCTGCTGGAAATAGCCCTTGAGGAATCGCAGTTTGTCGCGCCGCGTCAGGCCGATGTCCAGCGCCGAGAAATACAGGGCCGCCAGGTCTTTGTTGCGCCAGCGTTGAGTAATGGCCGGGCGCACCTGGGCGCGGTGCAGGTCGATCACCGAAAGCCTGAAGTTGTCAGGCGTCACCGGTGTGTCGGTGTGCAGCAGGAAGTGGCAGATGTAGCAATCGCGGTGATTGACGCCGGCGCGGTGCATGTCACCGACCATCTGCGCCACTTCGGCAATGAAGGCGCGCTTGAGTCGAGGATCCGGCGGATCGTTGCGCCAGTTGATGCTGACGTCTTCCAGGCTCTCGGTGGGCGCAAGTTCTTCGGTGATGATGAACGAATGCTGCGCTGCCGGATTGCTGCCGCGCTCGCCGTAGGCCACCGCGGTCATGGTAGCCACTCCGGCTTCGTGCAACCGGTTGATGGCGTCCCACTCCTGCCCCGCGCCGAGCACCGGCAGTTTGGCGGTCAGCAGGTTTTTCGCCACTTCTCCCCAGCCGATGCCGCGATGGATCTTGACGAAATAGCCGCGTCCGCCGACTTCCGTGCGCAGGGTGCGCCGGCCTTCGAGTTCGCGATAGACCTGACCGTCCAGCGCCTCGACGGCCTCGAACGCATCGCGGCCAGCCCAGAGGGTTTTGAACGGTTCAGCGAGGATCAATTTCATCCGTGGTGCTCCGCCAGAATCACATCCGCAGCGTGCTGCGGCATGCTGTAAAGATCAGCCGTGTCGGCAAATGCCAGACCGTTGCGGCCCCAAACGCTGCGTGCAGCATCGTCCTTGAGCATGCGTGCCAGATAGTGATTGAGCTGTGACTGGTCAAACGGCTCGTCCAGCACCAGGCCGCTGTCGGCCTCGGCGATGTAATGGGCGTAGCCGCAGACCGCGCTGACCAGCACCGGCAGCCCGGCCACCAGCGCTTCGAGCAGTACCGTGCCGGTGTTTTCGTTGTACGCCGGGTGGATCAATACGTCCGCCCCCAGCAGAAAGCGCGGGATATCGCTGCGGCCTTTCATGAACGTCACCTGATCGCCCAAGCCCAGCGCACTGCTTTGCAGTTGGAATACCTTGGGGTCGTCCTGGCCAATTACAAACAGCCGTGTGCGTTTTTTCAGTTCAGGCGGCAGCGCGGCCAACGCCTTGAGGCTACGGTCCACGCCCTTGGTCTTGAAGCCGGAACCGATCTGCACCAGCAGTAGATCGTCGTCGGCCAGCTTGAACTCGCGGCGGAACTCGGCCCGGATCTCAGGGGCATTTTCAGGGGCGCGACGGTCCTGGGAAATCCCGGGCGGCAACAGATGAAAACGTTCGAGCGGCGTGTGGTAATGCTTGATGAACAGCGGCTGCTGCACCTCGGAAATCATCAGCACTTCGGTCTTGGCATCTTCCGCGAAGACCGCGCGCTCGTACTCGGCGAAGTGGCGATACCGGCCCCAGCGCTTGTACAGCGAATGGCGCAGGTTCTGCGCCTTGTCTTCGTAACAACCGTCGGCGGCGTAGTACACGTCCAGGCCGGGCATCTTGTTGAAACCGATCAGCCGGTCAACCGGGCGCCTGGCCAGGTCGGCGTTCATCCAGTCGCTGAGCTTCTCGTTGCGTCGGTGGTTGAAGATCGCTTTAACGGGCGCCACCAGCACCTCGAAACCGGGGGGCACCTCGCCCTCCCAGATCAGGGTGTAGACGCGGATGGTGTGGCCGCGCTGCTGACATTCGAGCGCGATGCGCATGAAGTCGCGCTGCAGGCCGCCGAACGGGAAATACTTGTACAGCACGAATGCCAGTTGCATCAGTCGTGTTCCTTTGCCAGCGCAAGCGTGACCAGTCGGCCCGCCACTCGCTCGGGATTCAGGCGAGTGAAGCACAGTGGCCACTCGCGTTCGAGGTCGAACTGACGCTGATCTTCAGGCGTCGGTCGATACGTGCATTTTTTCTGCAGGCACGGCGCACACGCCGGATAGTCGCCGGCCAGGTGCACCTGGGACTTGCCATACGCCCCGGTCAGGCCCGGATTGGTCGGGCCGAATAACGACAGCGTCGGCACGTCCAGCGCTGCGGCCAGATGCCCAAGACCGGTGTCGACGGCGACGCAGGCCTGGGCGCTGGCCAGCACTTTGGCGACGCCCGCCAGATTCAGCTTGGGCAACACAATCGCGTTGTCCAGCCCTTGGGCGATGCGCTCGGCACGGGCCTTTTCGGCCGGGTTGCCCCACGGCAACTGCACCTGCAAGCCCTGGCCAATCATGCGCTCGGCCAGTTGCCGCCAGTACAGCTCGGGCCAGTGCTTGGTCGCCCAGGTGGTGCCGTGCAGAAACAGCACGAACGGCGCACCGCCGGCAGCATCCAGCAAGCGACTGCGATCCAGGCCGTAATCCCCCAGCCCGGGAGGCACGGTGTAATCGAGTGCCTGGGCGAACAGTTGGCGCAGACGCTCGACAGCATGCTGCCCACGGGCGACGGGATATGGCCGGTCATAGAAGCGCGCGGCCATCGGCTCGCGGGCCGAGTCCTTGTCCAGCCCGACAATCGGCGCCTTGACGTAGCGGGTCAGCCAGGCGCTTTTCAGCAGGCCCTGCGCATCAATCACCAGATCGTAAGGGGTGTCGCGCAAGCGCTGTTTGAACCTGCGCCACTCGCCATTTTTGAAGGTTTGCCAGAGGTTCTTGCGCCAGCGACGGATCGCCACCGGGATCACGCTCGCCACGGCCGGATGCCAGGTCGGGATCTCGGCGAAGCCATCTTCCACCACCCAGTCGAACTGGATGCCGGGCACCGCGCGGGCGGCGTCGGTCAACGCGGGCAGGGTATGAATGACGTCCCCAAGGGACGAGGTCTTGATCAGCAATACCCGCAAGTCAGGCGACCTCGACCGGGGTGCCGCCGAGACGACCGAGCGCATCGACCACCGACACGGGCTCAAGCAGGCGCAAGCAGTTGTAATGACCAAAACGGCAGGTGCGGTCGAAGCAAGGGCTGCACTCGATCCCCAGCCGCACGACCTCGACGTGATCGGCCAGCGGCGGGGTAAAGCCCGGCGAGGTCGAGCCGTACACAGCAACCAGCGGCCGGTTCAACGCGGCAGCCACGTGCATCAGGCCGGAATCGTTGGACACCACGCTGTCGGCGCACGACAACAGGTCAATCGCTTCGGCCAGCGAGGTCTCGCCGCTGAGGTTGACGGACTCTTCACGCAGGCCCGGGATCAGTCGCTCGCGGATGCTTTCGCCCACCGGATGATCCTTTTTCGAACCGAACAGCCAGACCTGCCAGCCTTCGCGGATCTTGGTTTCCGCCACTTTGGCGTAGTGCTCGGCGGGCCAGCGCTTGGATTCGCCGAACTCGGCGCCAGGGCACAGGGCCAACACCGGCCGGTCCAGCGTCAGACCGAATTTTTCCAGCGCGGCATCACGGCTGGCCAACTCGATTTGCAGCGCCGGCTTGGGATAAGGACGCGGCAGTTCAGCGTCCTTTTCGTATGCCAGCGCCATGAAACGCTCGATCATCAGGGGGTAGCGGAGTTTGTCGAGGGTGCGCACATCGTTGAGCAGACCGTAGCGAAACTCGCCACGCCAGCCGGTGCGCTTGGGGATGCCGGCAAAGAACGGCACCAGCGCGGACTTCAGCGAATTGGGCAGAAGAATGGCCTGGTCGTACTGGCCCTTAAGGGATTTGCCGATGCGTCGACGGGTTGCCAGCTCCAGCGCGCCGTGGCCGAGCGGAAAGCTCAAGGCCTGGCGCACCTCGGGCATGCGCTCAAGGATCGGTCGGCTCCACTCGGGGGCCAGTACATCGATTTCACATTGCGGGTGGCGCTGTTTCAGACGCTGGAACAGCGTTTGCGCCATTACCATGTCACCGACCCAGCTGGGCCCAACGATCAGAATTCTCATGCTCAATCCAAAAACGACCAGAAACGAGCAGGGAGGCTCATCAGGCTGCGCGCCGCTTGCACACACCCTGACGCCTCCCTGTCATAGCTTTATATAAGTGCCCATGATTTCGGACAAACCTGTAGGAGCGAATTTATTCGCGAATGGCCGTGCCAGGCGACAATGCATCCGCGGCAAAGACATCGCTTCGCGAATAAATTCGCTCCTGCAGAGGGTAGATACCGGTCAAATCAACTCAACCCCATCTCACCCCAGATCCGCATCACTTCACGCCTTTCAGCCTGAAATTGATCACCCCGGATGACCCCCGCCTGCTTCTGCAACGCCTGCCGGTGGGCGGCTGAGCGGTAGGCCTTGTAGGCCTCGCGCAGCAGACTGGCGTCAGCGGCGGGAATCAAGCCCACCAGTTCCAGGCCTTCGAGAATCCGGATGTTATCGGTGTAACGCAGCAATTCAGAATGTTTCCTGGACCACGCCAAGGCCGCGTATTGCACCATAAATTCAATATCGACGATACCTCCGGCGTCCTGCTTGAGGTCGAAGGGCGACGTGGGCTCGAAGGCATTCGCGCCTTTTCCGGCGGTGGTGATCCGGGTGCCGAGGTTGTCACGCATCTTGGCGCGCATCTCGCTGACCTCCTGACGCAGCACCGTCAAATCGCGATCCCGCGCCAACACCGACGCCCTCACCCCCTCGAAACCTGCACCCACATCGCGACTGCCCACCAGCACCCGGGCACGCACCAACGCCTGGTGCTCCCAGGTCCAGGCCTCGTTCTCCTGGTAACGGGAAAACGCCCCCAATGAACTGACCAACAACCCTGAGGCACCGGACGGACGCAGGCGCATGTCGACTTCATACAGCTGGCCGGAATTGGTCTGGGTGGTCAGCAGATGAATGATCCGCTGGCCCAGCCGGGTGAAGAATTGCGCGCCGTCGATGGGCTTGGGCCCGTCGGTTTCAGCCTGTGGATCGCCATCGTGGATGAACACCAGGTCCAGGTCCGAACCATGGCCCAGTTCGATCCCGCCGACCTTGCCATAGCCGACAATCACGAATCCGGGATCGCACAAGGTCCCGTCGGGACGCTGCGGGGCACCATGTCGAGCGACGGTGTGGCGCCAGGCCAGGGCCAGCACCTGCTCAAGAATCGCTTCGGCCAGCCAGGTCAGGTAATCGCTGACCTTCATCAGCGGCAGGCTGCCGGTGATTTCCGAGGCGGCCACGCGCAACCGGTGCGCCAGTTTGAAGTGCCGCAGCGCCTCCATTTGCTGCTCAAGATCATCTTCGGGAATCCGCGTCAGCCGCTCACGCAGCTCGGCGGCCAGTTCCGGCGCCTGAGGCGGGCTGAACAAGCGCCCTTCATTGAGCAACTCGTCCAGCAACAGCGGGAATTTGGCGATCTGCTCGGCGATCCACGGACTGGCCGCACACAGCGTGAGTAAACGCCGCAGGGCGTCGGGGTTTTCCGTGAGCAGCACCAGATAGGCCGAGCGACGGGCCACGGCTTCCACCAGTGGCAGCACGCGTTCGAGGACCAGGTCCGGGTTGTCGTGCTCGACCGCCTGGGCCAGCAGGCGTGGGATGAAGGCATCGAGTCGTTCACGGCCCAGACGCTGCATCGAGCGCAGCTGAGAACTGTTGCGCAGATCGGTCAGGTGTTTGAGTGCTTTCTTCGCGTCAGCGAATCCGCCGTCCAGCAACTGGCGGCAAGCGCTTTCTTCATTTTGGGATTCTTCCCACAACGGCAGCCACTCGCCGCCGACCGGTACATCGGTGTCTTCCTGACCGGGCTCTTCATCTGGATCGGCAATAACCTGACGGAAATGCCAGTCCACCCGACCACGCCACTGCATCAGTTTCTCGTGGAAACTGGGCCAGTCCGCAAATCCCATCATGAACGCAATGCGCGCCTGATCCTCATCGCTGTCGGGCAGCATCTGCGTCTGGCGGTCGGCGATGGCCTGAATCGCGTGCTCGGTGTAGCGCAGGAATTCATAGCCCTCGCGCAGCTCATCGGTCACGGCGGCGGGCAGATAACCCTGGCCTTCCAGCGTGCGCAGCACTTTGAGTAACGGCCGCTGTTGCAAGCTGAGGTCGCGCCCGCCGTGGATCAGCTGAAACGCCTGGGCGATGAATTCCACTTCACGGATGCCGCCCGAGCCCAGCTTGATGTTCTCGGCCATGCCCTTGCGGCGGACTTCCTGCTGAATCAGCTGCTTCATGGTGCGCAACGCTTCGATGGCAGAGAAATCCAGGTAGCGGCGATACACGAAGGGCCGCAGGAGCTGCAGCAGTTCCTCGCCCTGCCGCTGATCGCCACCGACCACTCGCGCCTTGATCATGGCGTAGCGTTCCCAGTCGCGGCCCTGATCCTGATAGTACTGCTCCAGCGCGTTGAAGCTGAGCACGAGCGCCCCGGATGAACCGTAAGGCCGCAGGCGCATGTCGACGCGGAACACAAAACCATCCACCGTCACCGGATCCAGCGCCTTGATCAGCCGCTGACCCAGCCGAATGAAGAACTCCTGGTTATCCAGCGGCCGTTTCACGCCCTCGGTTTCGCCCCCTTCGGGGTACGCGAAAATCAGGTCGATATCGGACGACAGATTCAGCTCAACCGCCCCCAGCTTGCCCATGCCGAGGATGACCATTTGCTGGGGCTCGCCACTGCGACGCCCCATCGGCGTGCCGAATTGCTGGCAATGACGTTCGTACAACCACCCATAGGCGAGGTCGATGCAGGCGTCGGCCATGTCGGAAAGATCACGGCAGGTTTCGACCAGATCTGCCTGGCGAGTGAGGTCGCGCCAGACAATTCGGACTTGCTGGCGCGTGCGTTGACGACGTAGATTACGCCCCAGTTCGTCTTCACCGGTCGCACCGGACACCGCCGTCGCAATTTGCTCACGCATCTCACCCGCCTTGAAACTGCGCTCCAGCTCACCGCTTTGGGCGAGCTCGAACAGCATTTGAGGGTCACGGGCGACCTGCAGGGCAACGAAGTCGCTGGCCGCGCATACCCGGTCAAACGCGTGAAGACGCGCAGCGGGCCATGCGTCGAAAGCGCCTTCTGCACCGTCCGGCAGTGAAGAAAGGGATGCACGAAACGATTGCTGTGCGCGAGTGACCAACGGCAGAAGGATGGCCGGCAGTTCAGCCAGTGAAGGGAGGCTCATGGTCTATCCTGATCGGCGTTCAAGAGGCTACCCGCCGTGCATGCCGGAAGCAGGTCACGGGAAGACTGTCGAACAAAGGTAAAAAATTGCTGGCGATCTTTAGTTGTTGGCAGCCAGCTTTGTCTTTGAAGGCCTTCGTTGAATTTTCAACCAGAATCAACGATTTTTCGCACGACCCGACATGAGCTAAAAGCTCGCAAAACTGTAGTTTTACTACTGTATATACAAGTTGAAAAGCTGAAATGGCTCACGATTTGTAGTAAAACTACACGACCGGGTACAACACCGGTCATCCAAGAATTTACGTCGTCTGCCCACAAGGCCAGTCGCAACAAACTCAGGCAACCGATTCTGGAAGCCTTTCCGCCCTGGAGCAAGCCATGCAAGACCTCGATCCCGTCGAAACCCAGGAATGGCTGGACGCCCTGGAATCGGTTCTCGACAAAGAAGGCGAAGACCGTGCGCATTATTTGATGACCCGTATGGGTGAGCTGGCCACACGAAGTGGTTCGCAGCTGCCATACGCCATCACCACGCCATACCGCAACACCATCCCCGTTACCCACGAAGCACGCATGCCTGGCGACCTGTTCATGGAACGCCGCATTCGCTCGCTGGTACGCTGGAATGCGTTGGCAATGGTTGTCAAAACCAACATCGGCGACCCGGATCTGGGCGGTCACATCTCCAGCTTCGCTTCCAGTGCGACGCTCTACGACATCGGCTTCAACTATTTCTTCCAGGCCCCGACCGACGAACACGGCGGCGACCTGATCTACTTCCAGGGTCACGCATCGCCAGGCGTCTACGCCCGTGCGTTCATGGAAGGCCGCATCACCGAAGAGCAAATGAACAACTTCCGTCAGGAAGTGGACGGCAACGGCCTGTCCTCTTATCCACACCCGTGGCTGATGAAAGACTTCTGGCAGTTCCCGACCGTTTCCATGGGTCTGGGTCCGATCCAGGCGATCTACCAGGCGCGCTTCATGAAGTACCTGGAGCATCGCGGCTATATCCCGGAAGGCAAGCAGAAAGTCTGGTGCTTCCTGGGCGACGGCGAGACCGACGAGCCGGAATCCCTGGGCGCCATCGCCCTGGCCGGTCGCGAGAAGCTGGACAACCTGATCTTCGTGGTCAACTGCAACCTGCAACGTCTTGACGGTCCGGTTCGCGGCAACGCCAAGATCATCCAGGAACTGGAAGGCGTGTTCCGCGGTGCTCAGTGGAACGTGACCAAAGTCATCTGGGGCCGTTTCTGGGACCCACTGCTGGCCAAGGACGTCGACGGCATCCTGCAACGTCGCATGGACGAAGTCATCGACGGCGAGTACCAGAACTACAAAGCCAAAGACGGCGCGTTCGTGCGTGAGCACTTCTTCAACTCGCCGGAACTCAAGGCGATGGTTGCAGACTTGTCCGACGACGAGATCTGGAAGCTCAACCGTGGCGGCCACGACCCGTACAAAATGTATGCGGCGTACCACCATGCTGTGAACCACAAAGGTCAACCGACCGTGGTGCTGGCCAAGACCATCAAGGGTTACGGCACCGGCGCCGGTGAAGCGAAAAACACCGCGCACAACACCAAGAAGGTCGATGTCGACAGCCTGCGTCACTTCCGTGACCGCTTCGACATCCCGGTCAAAGACGACCAGCTCGAATCCCTGCCGTTCTACAAGCCTGAAGAAGGCAGCGCCGAGGCCCGTTACCTGGCCGAGCGCCGTGCCGCACTGGGTGGCTTTGTCCCTCAGCGTCGCGCGCAGAGCTTCAGCCTGCCGACCCCGCCACTGGAAACCCTCAAGGCCATCCTCGACGGTTCCGGCGATCGCGAAATCTCCACCACCATGGCCTTCGTCCGCATCCTGGCGCAGCTGGTCAAAGACAAGGAAGTCGGTCAGCGCATCGTCCCGATCATCCCGGACGAAGCCCGTACCTTCGGCATGGAAGGCATGTTCCGCCAGTTGGGCATCTACTCGTCCGTCGGCCAGCTCTATGATCCAGTCGATAAAGAACAAGTGATGTTCTACCGCGAGGACAAGAAAGGTCAGATCCTCGAGGAAGGCATCAACGAAGCAGGCGCCATGTCCTCCTTCATCGCGGCCGGTACGTCGTACAGCAGCCACAACCAGCCGATGATTCCGTTCTACATCTTCTACTCGATGTTCGGTTTCCAGCGCATCGGCGACCTGGCTTGGGCCGCTGGCGACAGCCGCACACGTGGCTTCCTGATCGGTGGCACCGCCGGGCGTACTACGCTCAACGGCGAAGGCCTGCAGCACGAAGATGGTCACAGCCACATCCTGGCGTCGACCATCCCGAACTGCCGCACCTTCGACCCGACTTACGGGTACGAACTGGCTGTGATCATTCAGGACGGCATGCGCCGCATGTTCGAAGAACAGCAGGACGTTTTCTACTACCTGACCGTGATGAACGAATCCTACGTGCAGCCTGCCATGCCGGCCGGCGCCGAGGAAGGCATCATCAAGGGCATGTACCTGCTGGAAGAAGACACCAAGGAAGCGGCGCACCACGTGCAGCTCATGGGGTCGGGCACCATCCTGCGTGAAGTGCGCGAAGCGGCGAAGATCCTTCGGGATGAGTTCAACATCGGCGCTGACGTCTGGAGCGTGACCAGCTTCAACGAACTGCGTCGCGATGGCCTGGCCGTCGAGCGCAGCAACCGCATGAAGCCGGGCCAGAAGCCACAACTGAGCTACGTTGAAGAGTGCCTGAGCGGCCGTAAAGGTCCGGTCATCGCTTCGACCGACTACATGAAACTGTTCGCTGACCAGATCCGTCAGTGGGTTCCGACCAAGGAATACAAAGTACTGGGCACTGACGGTTTCGGCCGCAGTGACAGCCGCAAGAAGCTGCGCCACTTCTTCGAGGTGGATCGTCACTTCGTCGTGCTGGCAGCGCTGGAAGCCTTGGCCGATCGTGGCGACATCGAACCTAAAGTGGTGGCCGAGGCCATCGTCAAGTTCGGCATCGACCCTGAAAAACGTAATCCACTGGACTGCTAAGAGTCTGCTTCAAGATCGTTTAGAGCGCCGATGGACGCGCAAGACAACCGAGGATGCGGAATTTACGTCTGTAAATGAGCATCCGAGGTTGTTTTTGTCGCAACCGACGTCGGCGCAATCGAGCAAGAACAGGTTCTCCGAAGGAGAGACATTGTGAGTGAGCTAATTCGTGTACCCGACATCGGCAACGGTGAAGGTGAAGTCATTGAGTTGATGGTCAAGGAAGGCGATCGCATCGAGGCCGACCAGAGCATCCTGACGCTGGAATCCGACAAGGCGAGCATGGAAATTCCGGCGCCCAAGGCTGGCGTCATCAAAAGCATGAAGGTCAAGCTGGGCGACCGCCTGAAAGAAGGCGACGAACTGTTTGAACTGGAAATCGAAGGCGACGCGCCGGCTGCCGAGGCTGCACCGACCCAAGAGAAGCCTGCCGCCGAGGCTGCACCTGCACCGGCCGCCGCCGCCGAACCTGCCGCCGCTGCCGCCCCCGCCGCTGAAACCGTGCAGGACATTCATGTCCCTGACATCGGTTCTTCGGGCAAGGCCAAGATCATCGAATTGATGGTCAAGGTCGGCGACAGCATCGAAGCTGATCAATCGCTGATCACCCTCGAATCCGACAAAGCCAGCATGGAAATCCCATCGCCCTCCGCAGGCGTCGTCGAAAGCATCAGCGTGAAGCTGGACGACGAAGTCGGCACCGGCGATCTGATCCTGAAACTGAAAGTGGCCGGCGCTGCGCCAGCCGCCGCACCCGCACAATCTGCTGCGGCTGCACCTGCGAAGGCGGATGCACCTGCCGCCGCGCCAGCTGCACCTGCTGCTGCACCAGCGCCGAAAGCCGAAGCTGCACCGGCTCCGGCCGCAGAACCGGCCAAAGACGGCGCCAAGGTTCACGCGGGCCCGGCTGTTCGTCAGCTGGCCCGTGAGCTCGGCGTTGAGCTCAATGCTGTTTCGGCGACCGGCCCACACGGCCGCATCCTGAAAGAGGACGTGCAGGGTCACGTCAAAGCGATGATGCAGAAAGCAAAGTCGGCCCCTGCTGCCGGCGGCGCAACCGGCGGCATGGGTATCCAGCCGATTCCGGAAGTCGATTTCAGCCGTTTCGGCGAAATCGAAGAAGTGCCGATGACCCGCCTGATGCAATTGGGCGCGACCGGCCTGCACCGTAGCTGGCTGAACATCCCGCACGTGACGCAATTCGACCAGGCCGACATCACCGACCTGGAAGCTTTCCGCGTTGCGCAGAAGGCTGTGGCCGAGAAGGCTGGCGTCAAGCTGACCATCCTGCCGCTGCTGCTCAAATCCTGCGCCTTCCTGCTCAAGGAACTGCCGGACTTCAACGCCTCGCTGGCGCCAAGCGGCAAAGCGATCATCCGCAAGAAGTATGTGAACATCGGCTTTGCCGTGGACACCCCGGACGGTCTGCTGGTCCCTGTTATCAAGGACGTCGACAAGAAAAGCTTGCTGCAACTGGCCGCCGAAGCCGCTGTTCTGGCCGAGAAAGCCCGCACCAAGAAACTGTCGGCGAACGAAATGCAGGGCGCCTGCTTCACCATCTCCAGTCTCGGCCACATTGGCGGCACCGGCTTCACGCCGATCGTCAACGCGCCGGAAGTGGCGATCCTGGGTGTTTCCAAGGCCACCATGCAACCGGTCTGGGACGGCAAGGCGTTCCAGCCGAAGCTGATGCTGCCGCTGTCATTGTCCTACGATCACCGCGTGATCAACGGCGCCGCAGCCGCACGCTTCACCAAGCGTCTGAGCGATTTGCTGGCCGATATCCGTACGATCCTGCTGTAACGCAGAAGGGGATTGACCTTATTTACAGCGCTTCACCGTAAGCAAGTCAGTCCCCTTTTCAGTTTCGAGCTGCCACGCTCGCACCTCAACCCCGCTCTCTGGCGGGGCTTTTTTTGCCCGCGCGAAGGTCGGAGCACCTGCAGGAGTCAACTTGTTGTCAATACGATTGACCCGCCAGGCAGAAATATCGCCTTGCGAATGCATTCGCGCCTGTGGCACGTAGCCGCAAGGTATACCTGTCATTACAAGCAGTTAGCTCGCATTCCCGACAAATCCGACCAGCTACCTTCAGTTACTGCCTCATTTGCCGAAAGATTTATAGCACTAAGCCATCGCGCTCACTTGTCAGTCCGCGCTGCATGATGCAACCTTGCGACAACGCGACCTAACAATGGGCTTCTCGCCCGTGCGCGATCAGAACTCTGAAAGTGAGTCCTTCATGAAAAGCCAGCCCGATGCTGCCGGTAGACCGGCGGCCGAGGTAGTGACGCAATTGCCGGTGCCCTCGCGGCTCGGCATGCTGCGTTTCGAGCGGCTCAATGAAGCCAATTGGGCGCTCCTGTACCTGGACCCCAATTGTGAAAAGCAGTTTGGTATGGCCGCCGTTGAACTTTGCGCGCTGATCGGCTCGCCCTACGCCAGCCTCATGGAACCCGAAGCGCGCTACCAATTGCACGACGCCGTGCAATTGCAGTTGGCGAGCAGCCCGCATTACCTGATCCGCTATACCCTGCACACCGCCCGCGGGCCGTTAGGCCTGATGGAAGTGGGTGAAGGCTACAAGCAGCACAACCGTCAATTACTGCGTGGCTATCTGATGATCGTTGAAGATGCTGTTCAGGGCGGCGAAACGAGCATCGATCCGGATCTGGAATCCCAGAACAGCCGCTTGCAGATTGCCCTTGAATTGAATCAGCGCGCCCAGCACGAGCAGTTCCAGCAGCTGGAACGTGTTCACGCCCAGCAAAGCCTGATTCTGCGTTTGGCACGCCACCGCTACAGTTCCGGCAACTCGCTGCAGGAAGCCGCGCAACTCATCACCCAGAGCGCGTGCGAGATCTACGATATTTCCTGCGCCAGCATCTGGAACCTCAACGGCCAGGTGCTCGAGCCCATTGCCGAATACCGGCGCGACGCCAGCATGTCGCGCAAGACGGGCCCTATCGACATCAGCTGCTTCCCCAGCTACCTCGAAGCCCTGCACACCAGCCGTGCCATTGATGCCAGCGATGTCGAACATGACCCGCGCACCCGCGAAATGGCCGACAGCCTGCGCCCGCGGGACATCAACGCCATCCTCGACGCCAGCGTGCGGATCGATGGCCAGGTCGTCGGCGTGCTGTGCCTGGAACAGACCGGCACCCCCCGTGAATGGCAATCGGACGAAATTGCGTTCGCTGGCGAGCTGGCGGATCAGTTCGCGCAAGTCATCAACAACCACAACCGTCGCACCGCCACCAACGCGCTGCACCTGTTTCAGCGCGCCGTGGAACAAAGCGCCAACGCGTTTTTGCTGGTCGATTGCAACGGCGTGGTCGAATACGTCAACCCCAGCTTCACCGAGATCACCCAGTATTCCGCCGAGGAAGTTCACGGCCACAAATTGTCTGAATTGCCGGCACTGGAGAATCTCAATTCACTGTTGCTGGACGCCAATTCCAGTCTGGTCAGCAGTAACAGCTGGCAGGGTGAATTCAAGAGCCGGCGTAAAAACCTCGAACCGTACTGGGGCCAGCTGTCGATCTCCAAGGTGTTTGGCGACGACCGCGAACTGACCCACTACATCGGCATTTACGAAGATGTCACCCAGGCCAAGCTGTCGCAGCAACGCATCGAGCGCCTGGCGTACACCGATAACCTGACCAATCTGGGCAATCGCCCGGCGTTCATTCGCACCCTGGACGAGCACTTCGCCCGGGACGTCGAAACGCCCATCAGCCTGCTGCTGGTGGACATCGATAATTTCAAGCGGATCAACGACAGCCTCGGTCACCAGACCGGCGACAAGCTGCTGATCAGCCTTGCCCGGCGTCTGCGCAACAGTTTGAGCCCGAGCGGGATCCTGGCGCGCTTCGCCAGCAACGAGTTCGCGGTGCTGCTGGACGACACCAATCCCGAAGAAGGCCAACGCATCGCCAGCCAGGTACTGACGACGCTGGACAAGCCGATGTTCGTCGACAACCAGTTGATCAGCGTGACCGGCTCCGTGGGCCTGGCTTGCGCCCCGCTGCACGGGCGTGACCCGCAGACCCTGATGAAGAACGCGGGCCTGGCGCTGCACAAGGCCAAGGCCAACGGCAAGCACCAGGTGCAGGTCTTCACCGAGGCGCTGAACGCCGAGGCCAGCTACAAGCTGTTTGTGGAAAACAATCTGCGCCGCGCGCTGACCCAGAACGAGCTGGAAGTCTTCTACCAGCCCAAGCTGTGCCTGCGCACCGGCCGCCTGCTGGGCATGGAGGCGTTGCTGCGCTGGAACCATCCTGAAAAGGGCATGATCCGTCCGGACCAGTTCATCAGCGTGGCCGAAGAAACCGGGCTTATTATCCCGATCGGGAAATGGGTCGCGCGTCAGTCGTGCCGCATGACCAAGCAATTGACGGCCGCCGGCTACGGCAAGCTGCACGTGGCCATCAACGTGTCACCCAAGCAGTTCTCCGACCCGGAGCTGGTGGCGTCGATCGCCACCATCCTCAAGGAAGAAGAGCTGGACGCGTCGCTGCTGGAACTGGAACTGACCGAAGGCTTGCTGCTGGAAGCCACCGAAGACACCCGGCTGCAACTGGAGTCGTTGAAGACCCTTGGTCTGACCCTGGCGATGGATGACTTCGGCACCGGGTATTCATCCTTCAGTTACCTGAAAAAATTCCCCATCGACGTGATCAAGATCGACCGCAGCTTCATCCGCGACATCCCGGATGATCAGGACGATATGGAGATCACGTCGGCGGTCATCGCCATGGCGCACAACCTCAAGCTCAAAGTGGTCGCCGAAGGCATCGAGACCGCAGCGCAACTGGCGTTCCTGCGTCGTCATCGCTGCGATGTCGGCCAGGGTTACCTGTTCGACAAGCCGATCCCCGGCGAAGAGCTGATCGAAAAACTCAGGCGCTACCCCCGCGGCCCTTTGGCCTGAGCACTGCGCTGTGGCACCCCTCGTTTGAATAAGCGGTTTGCGCCCCCATATACCCCTGCTACTGACACCATCTCTTCCTGCCCCAGAGAGGATTGCCTCATGGTCTTGCGCTCGGAAATTCTAGTGAACAAAAACGTACTGCCCACCGCCGAACAAGCGCTGCCGGGGCGCGAAGCACCGATGTCGCTGCCCGAAACCCATTTCGTCAACGGCAATCCGCTGCTTGGCCCGTTCATCACCAACGTGGATTTCGCGATCTTCGGCCTGGGCTGTTTCTGGGGTGCCGAGCGGCGCTTCTGGCAGAAAGAAGGGGTGGTCAGCACCGTCGTGGGCTACGCCGGTGGTTTTACCCCGAACCCGACCTACGAAGAAGTCTGCTCGGGTTTGACCGGGCACACCGAGGTCGTGCTGGTGGTGTACGAGCCGGAAAAGGTCAGTTACGACGAACTGCTGGCCATGTTCTGGGAGCTGCACAACCCGACTCAGGGCATGCGTCAGGGCAACGACATCGGCACGCAGTATCGCTCGGTGATCTACGCCACGTCGCCTGCGCAACTGGACGCCGCCAAGGCCAGCGCTCAGGTGTTCCAGGCTGAGCTGACCAACGCCGGCATGGGAGAAATCACCACCGAAATCGAACAGGCACCGACGGTGTATTTCGCCGAGGCGTACCACCAGCAATACTTGGCCAAGAACCCGGAAGGCTACTGCGGGATCGGCGGGACGGGTGTGTGCATGCCAGCGAGTTTGAACGCGGCGTCTTGATCCGGACCATCTGTGGGACCGCGCCTGGTCTGGGCCGCACCGGACGATGGCGCTGTGTCAGACAGATCGCATCGCAGCCTCCCGCTGGTCGTCAGCTCCTACAGGCTTTTTGAATTGCCCAGAACCGTGTAGGAGCTGACGAGCTGCCGGAGGCTGCGATGCGTTACCTCCGACACCCCGTCATCTTCCAGAAACGCAGGATCAGGATTCAGCAATCAACCAATCCATCTTCCAGTCGCCCTGAGTCTGCCCCAGCTTTTCCGCCAGCCATGGCAGCAACTGACGCAGTTCTTCTTCCAGGCCCCAAGGCGGGTTGGCGATGGCGAGGCCTGAGCCGTTCAGGCTGTCGGGCGTGTCGAGCGGGTGAACCAGCAGCTCGACGCGCAACAGTTTCGGCGCGCCGGTTTCGGCCAGTTCCTGATAGAAACGCTTGAGCGCGCGCGGGTCCTTGATCGGGTACCAAATGGCCGCAACGGTCTGGCGCATGCGGCCGATGGCTTCTTTCAGCGCCACGGAGCAGCGCTTCATCTCATCCAACTGCTCGAACGGCGGATCGATCAGCATCACCGCGCGCTTCTCGTGCACCGGCAGTAATGCACGCGGGACATGCCAGCCTTCGCCCAGATGCACCGCCACCCGCCGGTCGAACTTCATGTTGTCCTTGAGCAGCACGCCGTCTTCCGGGTGTTTCTCATTGAGCAGCACCCGATCGCGCTCGCGGGTCAGGCGACGCGCCAGCTCGGGTGAACCGGGGTAATAACGCAGCTCGCCGGTCTTGCGGTTCATGTGTTTGAGCACGTCCATGTAGCCGGACGCCAGCTCAGGCACATCGGGGGCATCCCACAGACGACCGATGCCTTCGAGCCATTCGCCCGTGCGCGTGGCCTGATCGCCTTGCAGGTCGTACAGGCCAATGCCGGCGTGGGTATCGAGGTAAGCGAAGGGTTGCTCTTTGCGCGACATCAGCGCGAGGATGCGCGTCATGACGATATGTTTGAAAACATCGGCGTGGTTGCCGGCATGGAAGGCGTGACGGTAATTCATGGCAGCTCCTGGAAGGCCGCGGAGTTTAGCAAAACAGGGGCGCTTTGGCAGATTGCATAGACGGGCGCCACGTTGAGTCACTTCACCGAAAACGACCTGCCCATAGGAATACCAGCCATTGACGACAAGGGCCCTTGCCGACGTCAACGGCCGCTACCAGAATCCAGACACAGCCAGAAAAGGAGCAAACGTCATGATGCATGCGGACCTGATCGACCAGGAAGACCTGCTCGGCCAACTCAGATCCCTGGGTTTCGAAACCCCGGCCGGTGCCACCGCCGAGCAAGCCTGCGCCCACGCGGTGTGCGCTCTGAACGACGACCGCGCTCGGGCGCTGCGGCAAATGGTGGAGAAAATGCTGACGGGCAGCGCGACTATCTTGCCGGCGGTACGCCAGGCGATTGATCAGCAGCTGTTGCCGGCGTTGGCGGCTTACAAGCAGAGTCGTAGTGCCTGACACGCAAACCTGTAGGAGCGCGCTTGCCCGCGATAGCAGTGTGTTAGTCGACACTGCATTGTCAGAAATGACGCATCGCGGGCAAGCGCGCTCCTACAAACTTCGAGCTACAACCGCACACTCGCAAACGTGGATTCATTACGCGCCTGGCTCAACGCTGACAGCGGGCCGGACAGCGGTGCCAGCACCATCGCTTGGGGCATTGGCATCATCGCCACCTGCTGCGCGGTGTTGGAGCCCACGCGTTCGTCACGCGGCGGGATCCCGAAATATTCGCGGTAGCACTTGGAGAAATGCGGCGTCGACACAAAGCCGCACACCGACGCCACTTCGATGATGGACATCGGCGTCTGCTTGAGCAACTGACGCGCGCGGATCAGGCGCAGCTTGAGGTAGTAACGCGACGGCGAGCAGTGCAGGTATTTCTGGAACAGCCTCTCCAACTGACGCCGGGACACGGCGACATACACCGCCAGTTCATCCAGATCGATCGGTTCTTCGAGATTGGCTTCCATCAGCGCCACGATTTCCTGCAGTTTCGGCTGGTTGGTGCCAAGCATGTGCTTGAGCGGCACGCGCTGGTGGTCCTGCTCGTTACGAATGCGTTCGTAGACGAACATCTCCGAGATCGCGGCTGACAGTTCACGCCCGTGATCGCGGCTGATCAGGTGCAGCATCATGTCCAGCGGCGCGGTGCCACCGGAGCTGGTGAAGCGATTGCGGTCCAGGGTAAACAGGCGTGTGCTCATGGCCACGCGGGGGAAAGCTTCCTGCATCGCGGCCAGGCATTCCCAGTGCACGCTGCAATCGAAACCGTCGAGCAGACCGGCGCACGCCAGTGCCCAGCTGCCGGTACACACAGCGCCCAGACGGCGTGACTGACGCGCCTGGCTCTGCAGCCAGCTCACGTGTTCCCGGGTCACCGTGCGCTGGATACCGACGCCGCCGCAGACGATGACGGTGTCCAGCACCGGCGCTTTGTGCATGGCGGCATCCGGGGTGATCTGCAGGCCGTCGCTGGCCCAGACCTGGCCGCCATCGACGGTCAATGTGGTCCAGCGGTACAGCTCTCGACCGGACAGCTGGTTGGCCATCCGCAGGGGCTCAACCGCCGACGCGAGGGATATCAGCGTGAAATTGTCCAGCAGCAGGAAGCCGATGGATTGCGGCGCACGGTTCTGGGGTTGGGCCCCTGAGTTGAACGATGTCATCACGGTATCTCCTCACGAAAAGCAATTGATGGCCCCCACACGAGGCTCTTGTTGTGTGCTCTCATTTGAGTGGAGAGCTTAGGCATTGCAACGCAAATGCCATGCCTAAAGTTGAATGGGCATTCAATAAACCCTGATTGCGACGTCGCGATGCGTCTATTCGGTCGCGACACGACCATTCGATTTGCGACGTTCAGGGCGCAAAGCCACGGAAATGGCGGAAACGGTGAGCAATTCGGTATCACATTGGGAAGTGTCGGTAAGGACGCAGGATCTGTCGTGTCACCACAAGCACAGGTGACCGAAGGTACGCGGTGTAACGCCCGGTTTACATGGCGTTGCGCCATGTAGCGAGTAGAGCGCGCTAAAAAGTTGCGGCCGAATCCGGATGTGTTCGAAAAGCGAGCAGGCGCCTCACTTCTTGTAGGAGCGCGCTTGCCCGCGATTGAGGTGCGTCAGTCAACATCTGTGTCGCTGACAGACTGCAATCGCGGGCAACCGCTCCTTACAGGAAAGTGGTCAGCACTCCACCGCACTCACCGCCAGCCCGCCACGGGACGTCTCTTTGTACTTGTCGTGCATGTCCGCGCCGGTGTCGCGCATGGTGCGGATGACCCGGTCCAGCGAGATGAAATGCGTGCCATCGCCACGCAACGCCATTTGCGCGGCGTTGATGGCTTTCACGGCGGCAATCGCGTTGCGCTCGATGCACGGCACCTGAACCAGCCCGCCCACCGGGTCGCAGGTCAGGCCGAGGTTGTGTTCCAGACCGATCTCGGCCGCGTTGCACAGCTGCGCCGGCGTCGCACCCAGAATATCCGCCAGCCCCGCTGCCGCCATGGCGCAGGCCGAGCCCACCTCACCCTGACAACCGACTTCAGCGCCGGAAATCGACGCGTTCTTTTTGCACAGAATCCCGATGGCGGCAGCGGCCAGCAGGTAATCCACGACGTTGCCTTCATTGACCTCGTCGCTGAATTTGACGAAGTAATGCAGCACCGCCGGAATGATCCCCGCCGCCCCATTAGTCGGTGCCGTGACCATGCGCCCGCCGGCAGCATTCTCCTCGTTGACCGCCAGGGCAAACAGGTTGACCCACTCCATGGCGCTCAAGGTAGAGCCGATGACGTTCGGCTTGCCCAGCTCCTGCAAGCTGCGATGCAATCGCGCGGCCCGGCGACGCACGTTCAGCCCGCCCGGCAAAATCCCTTCATGCTTCAAGCCTTGCTCGACACAATCCTGCATCGCTCGCCACAGGGTCATCAGCCCGGTGCGGATTTCATCCTCGCTGCGCCACACCTTCTCGTTGGCCATCATCAGCTCGGAAACCCGCAGACCATGCTTTTCGCACAGCATCAGTAACTCATCGGCGCTGGAAAAGTCGTACGGCAAGCGGGTGCTGTCCATGTCCACCACCCCGCTCGCCGCTTGCGCCTCATCGACCACGAACCCGCCGCCCACCGAGTAGTAGGTGTCCCGGTGGAATTCACCGCCCCCGTCGTGGGCAATCAACATCATGGCATTGGGGTGAAACGGCAGGTTCTCGTCGATCAATTGCATGTCGCGTTGCCACACGAACGGGACGACGCGCTGGCCGTTCAGGCGCAGGGTGTCAGTCTCCTTGAGCTCGGCGATTCGCTGGCCGATGACCGACGGATCGATCGCGTCGGGCCACTCGCCCATCAGGCCCATGATCACGGCGTTATCACTGCCGTGACCGATGCCGGTGGCCGAGAGTGAGCCGTACAGGCGAACTTCCAGGCGTGTTACCTGTTCCAAGAGACCGCGTTCATGCAGACCTTGCACGAACAACGCAGCGGCGCGCATGGGGCCGACGGTGTGAGAACTGGAGGGTCCGATACCGATCTTGAACAGGTCGAACACGCTGATAGCCATGAATCGCAAACCTCCGAAGGCAGGACTTCCGGCACGTCAAACGGCCGGTGACGGAACTGCTACGCTCAAGCGGCTATCCGTCAAGATGGCCGCATCATCAGGCTTTTATTCACGGGGACGACGTCTCACACCGACTTACCCATGCCCACTAACGCCGCCACGGCGAGCCAATGCGCACAGCTTGTCCGGCTTGCGGTTTTGCGACAGTTCGGGCCGCTATCAGCCGCTTCGGCGCCTGAAAACAGCGTCACGGGCCGTTAAAAAATCTGTAAGCGACCTCGCTGACACTGGATGCGACCCACTCTGTACTGGTTACGACGCCCCCTGTAGGCGTTTGTTTTCCCCTGTTACATGATCGGTCCCGACTCGATCGCCATACGCAGTGATTGAGCTGTTGCGCAACTTGACTCGCCAACACCAGAAAAGGTGTCCGCTTCGTTGATAACCAGAAGCCGATACCGAAAAAAAACCTAAGGAGTCCAACCATGAAAGGTTCACACACGCTGTTGCTGGGCGTTGCGCTGAGTATCCCGATGCTGGCTCAGGCAGCAGAACCTGCCCAATGCGCGACGGTTAATTTTTCCGATGTAGGCTGGACCGACATCACCGTCACCACCGCCGTCACCAGCGCCGTCCTCCAGTCCCTGGGTTACAAAACCAAAACCACCATGATCTCCGTGCCGGTGACCTACAAGTCCCTGGCCGACGGCAAGAACATGGACGTTTTCCTCGGTAACTGGATGCCGACCATGGAAAACGACATCAAGGCCTATCGCGACGCAGGCACGGTGGAAACCGTCCGCGCCAACCTGGAAAACGCCAAATACACCCTGGCCGTGCCTCAGGCGCTCTACGACAAAGGCCTGCATGACTTCGCCGACATCGTCAAATTCAAGAAAGAACTCGACGGCAAGATCTACGGCATCGAGCCTGGCAACGACGGCAACCGCCTGATCCAGAGCATGATCGACAAAGATGCGTTCGGCCTGAAGGCTGCAGGCTTCAAAGTCGTCGAGTCGAGCGAAGCCGGCATGCTCTCGCAAGTGGATCGCGCCGCGCGCCGCAACACCGACGTGGTGTTCCTGGGTTGGGAACCGCACCCGATGAACACCCGCTTCAAGATCAAGTACCTCACCGGCGGCGACGACTATTTCGGTCCAAACTTCGGGCAGGCAACGATCTACACCAACACGCGCAAGGGCTATACCCAAGAGTGCAGCAACGTCGGCCAACTGCTGAAAAACCTGGCATTCACGCTGCCGATGGAAAGCGCGCTGATGGGTAACGTGCTGGACGACAAGATCAAGCCTGACGCCGCCGCCAAGGCGTGGATCAAGGAGAACCCGCAAGTCCTCGACACCTGGCTGGCCGGCGTGACCACCGTGGACGGCAAACCAGGCCTGGAGGCCGCCAAGGCACAGTTGACGAAGTAAGCCGACACGCAGGCGAGTACGCTCGCCTGTTGTCCTAAATTTCCTTCCGTATGCGGACAATCGATACCATGCTGACTGATCACAAAATCCCCCTGGGCGAGTACATCGCGGCCTTCGTCGAATGGCTGACGCAGAACGGCGCCAGCACCTTCGACGCGATCGCTTCGTCGTTGGAAACCATGATCCACGGCCTGACCGCAGGCCTGACCTGGTTCAACCCCTTTGTATTGATCGGCCTGATTGCTCTGCTCGCTCATTTCATCCAGCGCAAGTGGGGCCTGACGGTGTTCGTCATCGTCTCGTTTCTGCTGATCCTGAACCTGGGTTACTGGGTGGAAACCATGGAGACCCTGGCGCAGGTGCTGTTCGCCACCGCGGTGTGCGTGGTGATCGGCGTGCCGCTGGGCATCATTGCCGCGCACAAGCCGATGTTCTACACGATCATGCGACCGGTCCTCGACCTGATGCAGACCGTTCCTACTTTCGTTTACCTGATTCCGACCCTGACCCTGTTTGGTCTGGGCGTGGTGCCGGGTCTGATTTCGACGGTGGTGTTCGCCATTGCGGCGCCGATCCGACTGACCTATCTGGGCATCCGCGACGTACCCCACGAACTCCTCGACGCCGGGAAAGCCTTTGGCTGCTCACGTCGTCAACTGCTGTCCCGCATCGAACTGCCTCACGCCATGCCGAGCATCGCCGCCGGTATCACCCAATGCATCATGCTGTCGCTGTCGATGGTGGTGATCGCCGCGCTGGTCGGTGCCGATGGCCTGGGCAAACCGGTGGTCAATGCGCTGAACACCGCTGATATTGCCTTGGGCTTCGAAGCCGGGCTTGCGATCGTATTGCTGGCAATCATGCTCGACCGTATCTGCAAACAACCTGACGCACAGGTCAAGGGGGACGCATGAGCATTATCAATTTCGAAAACGTCGACGTTATCTTTTCCAAAGACCCCCGCGAAGCGCTCAAGCTGCTGGACCAGGGCCTGAACCGCGAACAGATTCTGAAGAAAACCGGCCAGATCGTCGGTGTGGAAAAAGCCTCACTGACCGTTGAAAAAGGCGAGATCTGCGTCCTGATGGGTCTGTCCGGCTCCGGCAAATCGAGTCTGCTGCGCTGCATCAACGGGCTTAACACCGTGAGCCGTGGTGCGCTGTACGTGGAACACGAAGGCTCGCAGATCAACATCGCCAACTGCACACCGGTCGAACTGAAGATGATGCGCACCAAGCGTATCGCCATGGTCTTCCAGAAATTCGCCCTGATGCCCTGGCTGACCGTGCGCGAAAACATCAGCTTCGGCCTGGAAATGCAGGGTCGTCCGGAGAAAGAGCGGCGCAAGCTGGTGGACGAAAAGCTGGAGCTGGTGGGTCTGACGCAATGGCGCAACAAGAAGCCGGACGAGCTGTCCGGCGGCATGCAGCAGCGCGTTGGTCTGGCCCGTGCACTGGCGATGGACGCCGACATTCTGCTGATGGATGAGCCGTTTTCGGCACTTGACCCGCTGATCCGCCAGGGCCTTCAGGACGAGTTGCTGGACCTGCAGAAGAAGCTCGCCAAGACCATCGTCTTCGTGAGCCACGACCTGGACGAAGCCCTCAAGCTCGGCAGCCGCATCGCCATCATGAAAGACGGCCGGATCATCCAGTACAGCGTGCCGGAAGAGATCGTGCTCAACCCGGCGGACGATTACGTGCGCACCTTCGTCGCCCACACCAACCCGCTGAACGTGCTGTGCGGCCGCAGCCTGATGCGCACCGTCGACAACTGCACCCGCGTGAACGGCTCGGTGTGCCTGGACCCCAGCGGCGACTCCTGGCTGGACCTGGCCGACGGCGATCAGATCAAAGGCGCACGCCAGAACGGCGCGCAGCTGGACCTGCAGAACTGGGCCCCGGGCCAGGCCATGGATACGCTGGGTCGCCGTCCGACCGTGGTGCACTCCGACATCGGCATGCGCGACGCCCTGCAGATTCGCTACCAGACCGGCAACAAACTGGTGCTGCAGGAAGGCAATAAAGTGGTCGGGATTCTGGGTGACAGCGAGCTGTACCACGCGTTGCTCGGGAAAAATTTAGGGTAACGGCTGTAGGAGCGCGCTTGCCCGCGATGACGTCGGCTCATCCAATAATGCGGTGACTGACACAACGCAATCGCGGGCAAGCGCGCGCCTACAAATATCGTCCGCATAACGCGTCCACCGGCGCCAAATCGCTCTTTCTTGCAGCTCAAAGCCTGAAGCTTTCAGCTGCTGCTCATCGCCTTCGGGTTTTTGTTGATTGAACGTTCAATTAAAAATTGTTAGGGTGTATGTCGATTCCAGCAGCCCTGCGCTCATCCCACGCCGAGACAAGGAACACATCAATGCCCAAGGTCGGTATGCAGCCTATTCGCCGTCAACAGCTGATCCACGCCACCCTTGAGGCGGTCGATCAGGTGGGCATGGGCGACGCGAGTATTGCCCTGATCGCCAAGCTGGCCGGTGTCTCGAACGGCATCATCAGCCACTACTTTCAGGACAAGAACGGCCTGATCGCCGCCACCATGCGCCATCTGATGAACGCGTTGATCACCAACGTCTCGGAGCGCCGCCTGGCCCTGACCGACGACAGCCCGCGCGCCCATTTGAAAGTGATCGTGGAAGGCAACTTCGACGCCAGCCAGGTCAATGGCCCGGCGATGAAAACCTGGCTGGCCTTCTGGGCCACCAGCATGCATCAGCCGTCATTGCACCGCTTGCAACGGATCAACGACCACCGTCTGTATTCGAACCTGTGCTGCCAGTTTCGCCGGGTGCTGTCGCTGGACGAAGCGCGCAATGCGGCGCGCGGCATGGCCGCCCTGATCGACGGTTTGTGGTTGCGCGGCGCGCTGTCGGGCGATGCCTTCGACACCGAGCAAGCGCAGCAGATTGCTTACGAATACATGGATTTCCAATTGGCGAAAGCAGCGCGCTGACGCGCTCACGCCCACCGCTGTAAATGATCGACTGGCGCCAGGCGCTCTCGATCACAGCTCACACCCGATACCTGAGGATTTTTATGCCCCGTTTTGAACTGCAAAAACCCTACATTGATGGCGGTTACGTCGACGCCAGCGGCAATGACACCTTCGAAGCCATCAACCCGGCCAACGGCGAACTGCTGGCCCACGTCCAGCGCGCCACCCGTGAAGACGTCGAGCGCGCTGTCGTCAGCGCCGAGAAAGGCCAGAAAGTCTGGGCCGCCATGACCGCCATGCAGCGCTCCCGCATCCTGCGCCGCGCCGTGGACATCCTGCGTGAACGCAACGATGAACTGGCCGCGCTGGAAACCCTGGACACCGGCAAATCGATTTCCGAAACCAAATACGTCGACATCGTCACCGGCGCCGACGTACTGGAGTACTACGCAGGCCTGGTTCCGGCCATCGAAGGCGAGCAGATTCCGCTGCGCACCTCCTCATTTGTCTACACCCGCCGCGAACCGCTGGGCGTCACTGCCGGCATTGGCGCGTGGAACTACCCGATCCAGATCGCCCTGTGGAAGTCGGCCCCTGCATTGGCTGCCGGCAACGCGATGATCTTCAAGCCGAGCGAAGTCACTTCGCTGACCACCTTGAAACTGGCCGAAATCTACACCGAAGCCGGCGTGCCCGATGGCGTGTTCAACGTGCTGACCGGTACCGGCAGTGAAGTCGGCAGCTGGCTCACCGAGCACCCGCGCATCGAGAAGATTTCGTTCACCGGCGGTGTCAGCACCGGCAAGAAGGTCATGGCCAGTGCATCGAGTTCGTCGCTCAAGGAAGTGACCATGGAACTGGGCGGCAAGTCGCCGCTGATCATTTTCGACGACGCCGATCTGGATCGCGCCGCCGACATCGCGATGATGGCCAACTTCTACAGCTCCGGTCAGGTCTGCACCAACGGCACGCGGGTGTTCATCCCGAGCGCGTTGAAGGCCGAGTTCGAAGCCAAAATCGTTGAGCGCGTGAAGCGTATTCGCGCCGGCAACCCGGAAGATGAGAACACCAACTTCGGCCCCCTGGTGAGCTTCGCCCACATGGAAAACGTGCTGGGCTACATCACCAAGGGCAAGGAACAAGGCGCGCGCGTGCTGATCGGCGGCGACCGTCTGACCGAGGGTGAATTCGCCAAAGGCGCTTTCGTGGCCCCGACCGTGTTCACCGATTGCACCGACGACATGACCATCGTCAAAGAAGAAATCTTCGGCCCGGTCATGAGCATCCTCAGCTACGACACCGAAGAAGAAGTCATCCGCCGCGCCAACGACACCGACATGGGTCTGGCAGCGGGCGTCGTGACCCAAGACCTGAACCGCGCGCATCGCGTGATTCATCAGCTGGAAGCCGGCATCTGCTGGATCAACGCCTGGGGCGAATCGGCGGCGGAAATGCCGGTCGGTGGCTACAAGCAATCCGGCGTCGGCCGCGAAAACGGCATCAGCTCGCTGGCGCAATACACCCGTATCAAATCGGTACAGGTTGAGTTGGGTGAATACGCGTCGGTGTTTTAAGTACTGACGCCCCCCTGTAGGAGCGCGCTTGCCCGCGATGACGTCGGTAAATCCGGCACCGTTGGCGTCTGACACAACGCAATCGCGGGCAAGCGCGCTCCTACAGGTTTCGACCGCGCTCCGACGCATCACCCCGATCATCTTTCAAAGAGGGAACTTAAATGTCCCAAGAATTCGACTACATCATCATCGGCGCAGGTTCGGCCGGTAATACCCTGGCAGCCCGTCTCACCGAAGACGCAGGCGTCACCGTGCTGCTGCTTGAAGCGGGCGGCCCGGATTATCGTGCGGACTTCCGCACCCAAATGCCGGCCGCGCTGGCGTTCCCGTTGCAAGGCCGTCGCTACAACTGGGCGTATGAAACCGACCCTGAGCCGCACATGAACAACCGCCGTATGGAATGCGGTCGCGGCAAGGGCCTGGGCGGTTCTTCGCTGATCAACGGCATGTGCTACATCCGCGGCAATGCCATGGACTACGACGGCTGGGCCAAGAACCCGGGCCTTGAAGACTGGGATTACCTCAACTGCCTGCCGTACTTCCGCAAGGCCGAAACCCGCGACATCGGCGCCAACGATTACCACGGCGGTGATGGCCCGGTCAGCGTGACCACGCCCAAAGCCGGCAACAACCCGTTGTTCGCCGCGATGGTGGAAGCGGGCGTGCAAGCGGGCTATCCGCGCACCGACGACCTTAACGGTTACCAGCAAGAAGGCTTCGGCCCGATGGACCGCACCGTCACGCCGTTCGGCCGTCGGGCCAGCACCGCGCGCGGCTATCTCGATGACGCGAAAAAGCGCTCGACGCTGACCATCGTCACTCACGCCCTGACCGACCGCATCCTGTTCGACGGCAAGCGCGCCGTCGGCGTGGCCTATCTGGTCGGCGACAGCGACGCTCGCATCGAAGCCCGCGCTCGCAAGGAAGTCTTGCTGTGTGGTGGGGCCATCGCTTCGCCGCAGATCCTGCAACGTTCCGGCGTCGGCCCGGCCGAAGTGCTGAAGAAGCTGGACATCCCGGTGGTTCACGACCTGCCGGGCGTGGGCGAGAACCTTCAGGATCACCTGGAGATGTACCTGCAGTACGCCTGCACCGAGCCGGTCTCGCTGTACCCGTCGCTGTTGTGGTGGAACCAGCCGAAGATCGGTGCGGAGTGGATGTTCCTGGGCAAAGGCATCGGCGCCAGCAACCAGTTCGAAGCCGGTGGCTTTATCCGTTCGCGGGAAGAATTCGAGTGGCCGAACATCCAGTACCACTTCCTGCCCGTTGCGATTAACTACAACGGCAGCAAGGGTGTGCAGGAGCACGGCTTCCAGGCCCACGTGGGCTCGATGCGTTCACCGAGTCGTGGCCGCGTGCAGGTCAAGTCGAAGAACCCGCGCGAGTACCCGAGCATCCTGTTTAACTACATGGCCAGCGAGCAGGATTGGCAGGAGTTTCGCGACGGCATCCGCCTGACCCGCGAGATCATGCAGCAGCCGGCGCTGGACAAGTACCGGGGCCGGGAAATCAGCCCGGGTATCGAAGTGCAGACTGACGAGCAACTGGATCAGTTTGTCCGCGAGCATGCCGAGACGGCGTACCACCCTTCGTGCTCGTGCAAGATGGGCACCGATGAGATGGCCGTTGTCGATGGCGAAGGCCGCGTGCATGGCGTGCAGAACCTGCGCGTGGTGGATGCCTCGATCATGCCGCTGATCACCACCGGCAACCTGAATGCGCCGACGATCATGATCGCCGAGAAGATCGCCGACAAGATCCGTGGCCGCGCGCCGCTGCCACGCAGCACGGCGGACTACTTCGTCGCCGGCGACCGCCCTGCCCGCACCACGCCGCTGCGTGATGTGAGCCGGACAGCGCAGTAAATACACCGCACGACCTCCTGTAGGAGCGCGCTTGCCCGCGATTGCAATCTGTCTGAAGCCCCTCTGGCGAATGGCACACCTCAATCGCGAGCAAGCTCCTCCCACCAAGCGCGCTCCTACAATCGCTGCAACCGTCACGCCCCCGCTTGCCGCTACCCTCCTCGCAGGCCTAATCTAGAGCCCGCGCAACCGCTTCGTCTCCTGCGTACCCACCGGCCCACATCTTGCTTCAGGTTGTTGTTCAGCCTGACAGCCTTCCAAGGAGCCTCTCTGCATGTTCGATTTCTCCGCTCAACTCTCGCAGCGGTTTGCCGCGCTGGAGAGCAGTGCCCAGTTTTTCTCCCTGCGTTACGTCAAACAGACCAGTCAGCACCTGTCCGTGCGCAAGAACGTGGCCGCGCCGCCGCACATGAGCATCGACGAAGGCGCGATGCTGACCGTGCGCCTCAACGGCGTGGAAACCTATGCCGCCACCAACGATATTTCCCAGCGCGGCCTGCAAGCGGCGCTGGAGCAGGCCGAGATGCAGGCGCGTCTGCTGGCGCCGCATTCCCTGCTCGATCTGAGCGAACAACGTGTGTCCAGCGCCCGCGCCGATTACCTCTCGCCCAACCTGTCCAGCGCCTTCCCGTCACTGAGCGATTGCTACGCCCTGCTCAGCGCCGAATCGGCTGCCGTGCCAAAGGACGAGCGCCTGGTGAACTGGCAGGTCAGCCTGGGCATTGAAAATGTCGAGCAGATCTACCTCAACAACGCCGGGGCGCAGATCCGTCAGGCCCAGCGTTATGTGTTTCCCGGCTTGAGCGTGACGGCTTTCGACGGCCACGACAGCCAGTCCCGCAGCCTGGGCCGCGAGAATTTCGGCCAGCAAGGCGGCGCGGAAGTCATTGCCAGCTGTGGCCTGGTCGGCGCCGGGGTAAAGATCGCCGATCAGGCGCTGCAACTGATCATGGCGCCCAACACGCCCACCGGCCCGCGCGACCTGCTGCTGACCCCCGATCAAATGACCCTGCAAATCCACGAGTCCATCGGCCACCCGCTGGAACTGGATCGCATCCTGGGCGATGAACGCAACTACGCGGGCACCAGTTTCGTCAAAACCAGCGACTTCGGCACCCTGCAATACGGTTCAAACCTGCTGAACGTGACCTTCGACCCGGACATTCCCGAGCAACTGGCGAGCTACGGCTACGACGACGATGGCACCGAAGCCAGCAAACAATTCTTGATCAAGGATGGCGTGTTGGTACGGCCGCTGGGCGGTGCGCTGTCGCAGTATCGCGCCGGGATGGACGGTGTCGCCAACAGCCGCGCCTGCGGCTGGAACCGCGCGCCCATTGATCGCATGGCCAACCTGAACATCGAGCCGGGCGATAAGTCGATGGCGCAACTGATCGGCGGGATCGAGCACGGGATTTTGATGAGCACCAACAGCTCCTGGTCCATCGACGATGCGCGTAACAAATTCCAGTTCGGTTGCGAGTGGGGCCAGTTGATCGAAAACGGCGAACTCAAAGGCGTGGTGAAGAACCCGAACTACCGCGCGATCTCGGCGCAGTTCTGGCGCAACCTCAGCGCCGTGGGTGATGCCAGCACCTTCAAAGTCCTCGGCACGCCCAACTGCGGCAAGGGCGAACCCAATCAGGTCATCCGCGTGGGGCACGCATCGCCCGCCTGCGTGTTCTCCCATGTCGATGTATTCGGAGGTGACGCTTGATGTCTCATCACTCTCAGTTCAAGTCCCTGGTTGATCGCCTGAACGGCGCAATCACCCATCAGGAACGCTTCACCCTGAGCTACAACGCCGAAGAATCGGACTTCATTCGCTTCAACCACGGCAAGGTGCGTCAGGCCGGGCATGTGCAGCAGGCCAGCGTGAACTTCAAGCTGATTGACGACGGCCGCCACGCCAACCTCAACCTGACGCTCTCGGGCGACAGCGAGGTGGATCAACAGCGTTTGTCCGAAGCCCTGCACCAACTGCGGCAAACCCTGACGCTGCTGCCGGAAGACCCTTACTTGCTGCTCAACGAGCAGGACTGGCAGAGCAACAACGTCCAGGACCAACCGTTGCCGGACAGCGCCCATGTGGTCAACCAAATCGCGCAACGGGGCGAAGGCCTCGACCTGGTCGGCATTTACGCGGCCGGGCCGTTGTATCGCGGCTTCGCCAGTTCCCAGGGCGCGCTGGGCTGGCATCAGGCCAACAGTTTTAATTTCGACTGGAGCCTGTTCCACGACAACGGCCAGGCGGTGAAGGCCAATTACGCCGGTCACGACTGGAGCGATGAGGCGTTTGCACGCCGCTTCACGCTGGCTCGCGAGCAACTGGAATTCCTCGGCCGCCCAGCACATACGTTGGCGCCGGGGCAATACCGCGCGTATCTGGCGCCGGCGGCGGTGGAAGAGATCGTCGGCATGATGTGCTGGGGCGGATTTTCGGCGCAGTCGCTGGCCGACAAGAGCAGCCCGCTGCAACGCCTGTACAGCGGCGAACTGGCGCTGAACCCGCTGGTGAGCCTGGACGAGCAGGTCAGCGGTTCGTTGTCGCCAGCGTTTTCCGGCGAAGGGTATCCACGTTCGGACCTGTCGCTGGTGGTCGAAGGCGCCGCACGGGATCAACTGGTCAGCTCGCGCAGCGCGGCGGAATACGGTCTGGCGGCCAATGGCGCAGGTGGCGGCGAGTCCCCCAGTGCGTTGAGCATGAATGGCGGCTCGCTGGGGCTGGACCAGGTGCTGCAAGCCCTCGGCACCGGCTTGTACATCAGCAACCTGTGGTACCTCAACTTTTCTGACCGAAGCGCAGGCCGCCTGACCGGCATGACCCGTTTCGCAACGTTCTGGGTGGAGGACGGCAAAATCATCGCGCCGGTGAGCACCATGCGTTTCGACGACAGCCTGTTCAGCCTGCTGGGCGACGCGCTGGAAGAATTGACGACAGAGAGGGAACTGATTCTGTCCACAAGTACCTACAGTCAGCGCGATACCAGTTCCAACCTGCTGCCGGGCGCGTTGATCAGCAAGCTTACCTTGACGCTCTGAGTACCCTGTAGGAGCGCGCTTGCCCGCGATTGCAATCTGTCCGCACCGTAGAGGCGACTGATCCACCGCAATCGCGGGCAAGCGCGCTCCTACCAATCGCCTCATGCCAATAAAACCAACAAGGACCCACGCCCCACATGCCGACCACAACCCCGCATCTGGACGCCACAACACTGCGCTGGATGCCTTGGGTCATTGCCATCGCTTTCTTCATGCAAAGCCTGGACGGCACGATCCTCAACACCGCCCTCCCCTCCATGGCCGGTTCGTTGTCCGAAGACCCGCTGCGCATGCAGTCGGTGATCATCGCCTACATGCTGACCATCGCCCTGCTCATCCCGGCCTCTGGCTGGATTTCGGATCGATTCGGGATCAAGCGCATCTTCTTCAGCGCCATTCTGTTATTCAGCTTCGGCTCCTTGCTGTGCGCCCTGGCCAACTCGTTGAGCATGCTGGTGGGCGCGCGGGGGATTCAGGGGCTGGGCGGCGCACTGATGATGCCGGTCGGGCGCCTGATCGTATTACGGGCCTATCCGCGAACCGAGCTGGTGCGCACCTTGAGCTTCATCACCATGCCGGCGCTGCTGGGTCCGTTGATGGGCCCGACCGTGGGCGGCTGGCTGGTGGAATACCTGAGCTGGCACTGGATCTTCCTGATCAATATTCCGGTCGGCATTCTGGGCTGCTTCGCCGTGCGCAAATTCATCCCGGATTTGCAGGGTGGCGGGCGTACGCGCTTCGATATGGTGGGCTTTTTGCTGTTCGGCGCGTCAATGGTGCTGATCACTATCGCGCTGGAAGGCCTGGGCGAGCTGCACCTGCCGCACCTGCGCGTGGTCATGCTGTTGTTCGGCGGGATGGCCTGCCTGGCGGCGTATTGGTTGCGCGCAAGCCATGTAGAGCACCCGCTGTTCTCGGCTTCGCTGTTCAAGACCCGCAGTTTTGCGGTGGGAATCATGGGCAACCTGTTCGCCCGACTGGGCAGCGGCGCCTTGCCGTTTCTGGTGCCGTTGATGCTGCAAGTGGCGCTGGGTTACTCGCCGTCCCATGCCGGGATGAGCATGATTCCGCTCGCGCTGGCCGCGATGTTCGCCAAACCGCTGGCCACCAAGGCGATCGAGCGGCTCGGTTACCGCATCGTGCTCACCGGCAACACGCTGCTGCTGGGCATCTTGCTGGCGAGCATGGCGTTGATCAGCGCGGAGACTCCGTACTGGATGCTGCTGATTCATCTGGCGCTGCTGGGTGGCGTCAACTCGCTGCAGTTCTCGGCGATGAACGCCGTGACGCTGATCGACCTCGACGACGCCAGCGCGGCCAGCGGCAACAGCCTGTTGTCGGTGGTGGCGCAGTTATCGTTGAGCCTGGGCGTGGCCTGCGCGGCGGCGCTGCTCGGTGGGTTCACCGACGACGTGGCGACCGGCGAGGTCAGCAGTGTGCTGGGGGCGTTCCAGCTGACATTCCTGTGCGTTGGGGTGCTGGCGATGCTGGCCGCGACGATTTTCCTGCAGTTGTCGCCCCGAATCACCCAGGAGAACCCGCCGCGCAAGCCGCAGCCGGAGCCTGAGATCGAAGCGTGACCGGTCCCGCCCTGTAGGAGCGAATTCATTCGCGAAGGGCTGGTGTAGGCGACGCCTATTTGTCGCCCATGCCTGCGTATCACGAATAAATTCGCTCCTACAGAGGTTCTCTGACTAACGCGTACCATTTATCGCCCATGGCCCCAAGGCAGGGACCGCGACCTGATACACTGCGCGACATTTTGTTTTGCAGGCTCACTCTTGTGACTAACACCGCGTTCAATACCTTGCCCCTTTCCGCCGCCATGCTGGCTAACCTGGAGTCCCTCGGTTACGCCCAGATGACGCCGATTCAGGCGCAGAGCCTGCCGGTGATTCTCAAGGGCATGGACCTGATCGCTCAGGCCAAGACCGGCAGCGGCAAGACCGCCGCCTTCGGTATCGGCCTGCTGAACCCCATCAATCCGCGCTTCTTCGGTTGTCAGGCGCTGGTGCTGTGCCCCACGCGTGAACTGGCTGACCAAGTCGCCAAGGAAATCCGCCGCCTGGCGCGTTCCGAAGACAACATCAAGGTCCTGACCCTGTGCGGCGGCGTGTCGTTCGGCCCGCAGATCGGTTCGCTGGAGCACGGCGCGCACATCATCGTCGGCACGCCGGGCCGCATCCAGCAGCACCTGCGCAAGGGTTCGCTGGTGCTGGACGGTCTGAACACGCTGATTCTCGACGAAGCCGACCGCATGCTGGACATGGGGTTCTACGACTCCATTGCCGACATCATCGAGCAGACGCCCAAGCGCCGTCAGACCCTGCTGTTCTCCGCCACCTACCCGGTCGGCATCAAGCAACTGTCGTCCAAGTTCATGCGCGACCCGCAGACCGTCAAGGTCGAAGCGCTGCACGCCGACAGCCAGATCGAGCAGATTTTCTACGAAATCTCCCCGGAGCAACGCCTCGAAGCCGTGGTGAAAGTGCTGGATCACTTCCGCCCGCAATCGTGCGTGGCGTTCTGCTTTACCAAACAGCAGGTTCAGGAAGTGGTCGATCACCTGATCGCCAAGGGCATGTCGGCGGTCGGTCTGCACGGCGACCTGGAACAACGCGATCGTGATCAAGTGCTGGCGATGTTCGCCAACCGCAGCACCTCGGTGCTGGTGGCCACTGACGTCGCGGCGCGCGGCCTGGACATCGACGGCCTGGACATGGTGCTCAACGTCGAGTTGGCGCGGGATTCGGAAATCCACATCCACCGCGTCGGGCGTACCGGTCGTGCGGGTGAAACCGGCATCGCGGTCAGCCTCGTCGCCCCGTCGGAAAGCCAGCGCGCCCGCGCCGTTGAAGAGCTGCAGAAAGCGCCGCTGAACTGGCAGCCATACGAAAACCTGACCCGCACCGAAGGCGGCAAGCTGCTGCCACCGATGACCACCCTGTGCATCGGCTCGGGTCGAAAGGACAAGCTGCGTCCGGGCGACATCCTCGGCGCACTGACCGGGGACGCCGGTATTCCCGGCGCTCAGGTCGGCAAAATCGCGATCTTCGATTTCCAGGCCTACGTCGCCGTCGAACGCAGCATGGCCAAACAGGCGCTGGAGCGTCTGAACAACGGCAAAATCAAGGGCAAGTCGTTGCGTGTGCGGATTCTCTAAACTCCGCCGCCTTACCCCTTTGTAGGAGCTGCCGAGGTACGAAGGCTGCGATCGCAGTGTGTCAGGTTTACCGAATCGCAGCCTTCGTTCCTCGGCAGCTCCTACAGTTATCGATCGTTCCCATGCTCCGCGTGGGAATGCCCTGACGGACGCTCCGCGTCCAGGGTGACGCAGAGCGTCACGAATCGCGTGCCCACGCAGAGCGTGGGCACGATCTTTGTTTCCCGAGGAATCCGCTTTGCCCGTTACTGACGTTGTGATCATCGGCGCTGGCGCCGCAGGCTTGATGTGTGCGTTCACGGCCGCTAATCGCGGGCGCAGCGTGATGCTGATCGATCACGCCAACAAGCCGGGCAAGAAAATCCTCATGTCCGGTGGCGGTCGCTGCAACTTCACCAATATGTACAGCGAACCGGCCAACTTCCTGTCGCAGAACCCGCATTTCTGCAAATCGGCATTGGCGCGCTACACCCAGTGGGATTTCATCGAGCTGGTAGGCAAGCATGGCGTGCCGTATCACGAGAAAAAGCTCGGTCAGCTGTTCTGCGACAACAAGTCCAGCGACATCCTCGAGCTGCTGCTGGACGAGTGCAAACAGGCCGGTGTGAAGCTGCACATGGACACCTCGGTGCAGCAGATCGAAAAGACCGAAGCTGGCTATCTGTTGCAAACCACCTTGGGCGACATCAGTTGCGCGTCGCTGGTCATCGCCACCGGCGGCCTGTCGATCCCGACCCTGGGCGCCACCGGTTTCGGTTATCAGGTCGGCAAGCAGTTCGGCCACACCCTGCTGCCGACCCGCGCAGGCCTGGTGCCGTTCACCATCACCGACCAGCTCAAGGCGCTGTGCACCGAGCTGTCGGGCACGTCGGTGGATTGTCTGGTCAGTTGCAATGACACCGCTTTCCGGGAAAACATCCTGTTCACCCATCGCGGCCTCAGCGGCCCGGCGATCCTGCAGATTTCCTCGTTCTGGCAGCCGGGGGACGTGGTCGAAATCAACCTGATGCCCGACCACGATGTACCCGCCTGGCTGGCCCAGCAACAGGCCGAGCGCCCCAACAGCGAACTGAAAACTTTGCTGGGCGAGATCTTCACCAAAAAGATGGCCAACCTGATCGCCGAGCAATGGTTTGTGTCCAAGCCGATGAAGCAATACACCCACGCAGAACTCGCCGACATCGCGGCGAAACTGGCGAGCTGGCAGGTCGTGCCGGCGGGCACCGAAGGCTATCGCACCGCCGAAGTCACGCTGGGCGGGATCGACACCCGGGAAGTTTCGTCCAAGACCATGGAGTCGCTGAAGTCTCCGGGCTTGTACTTTGTGGGTGAAGTGCTGGACGTCAGCGGTCATCTGGGCGGTTTCAACTTCCAGTGGGCGTGGGCCTCGGCCTACGCGGCCGCGCAGTTCGTCTGACCCGTCATCCCTGGCTACTCGCGAATAAATTCGCTCCTACCGAAGTTTTTCAAGCAGAATCGATTTATCGCGAACCAGGCAGTCAGCGTTCCTATGGCATCGAAATTCAAATCGTTGCGTAATACCTTCCGCCGCCTGTGGGCGCTGGATAAGTTCAGCTACAGCGTACGGGTGTTCATCGCCCTGACCGGCAGCATGGCGCTGTGCTGGTACCAGGGCGAGATGAAACAACTGATTCCGCTGTTCCTCGGGATCATCGCCTGCGCCCTTTCTGAAACCGACGACAGCTGGCAAGGCCGGCTCAACGCGCTGGCCGTGACGCTGGTGTGCTTCAGCGTCGCCGCCCTGTCGGTGGAACTGCTTTTCCCCTACCCCGTCCTGTTTGTCTGCTCCATGGCCGTGGCTGCTTTTTGCCTGACCATGCTCGGCGCGCTGGGCGAACGCTACGGGGCGATTGCCTACGGCACCCTGATTCTCTCGGTGTACACCATGATCGGCGTCGATCAGCGCGGCGGCGAAGTCATCGACTTCTGGCACGAACCGATGCTGCTGGTCGCGGGCGCGGCGTGGTACGGCCTGCTCTCGGTGTTGTGGCAAATGCTGTTTTCCAACCAGCCGGTGCAGCAGGCACTGGCCCGGCTGTTTCGCGAGCTGGGTTTGTACCTGAAGATCAAATCCGAATTGTTCGAACCGATTCGCACGCTGGACGTAGAAGCGCGTCGCCTGGACCTGGCCAAGCAGAACGGCCGGGTCGTCGCGGCGCTGAACTCCGCCAAGGAAATCATCCTGAATCGCGTCGGCAGCGGTCGACCGGGCTCGAAAGTCAGCCGCTACCTGAAGCTGTACTTTCTGGCGCAAGACATCCACGAACGCGCCAGCTCCTCGCACTATCCGTACAACTCGCTGGCTGAAGCGTTCTTCCACAGCGACGTGTTGTTCCGCTGCCAACGCCTGCTGCGCCAGCAAGGCACGGCCTGTCGCGACCTCTCGGTGTCGATCCAGCTGCGCCAGCCATTCATTTATGACGACAGCTTTGCCCACGCCCTGAATGATCTGCACGCCTCGCTGGAACACCTGCGCATCCAGAGCAACCCGGCCTGGCGCGGCTTGCTTCGCTCCTTGCGCGCGCTGGCCAACAACCTGGGCACGCTGGACCGATTGCTCAGCGATGCCAGCAACCCCGATGCCCTGGCAGACGCCACCGACAGCAGTTTACTGGACCGCTCGCCGCGCAACTTCAAAGACGTCTGGAATCGCCTGCGCCTGCAACTGACACCCACCTCGCTGCTGTTCCGCCACGCGTTGCGCTTGCCGCTGGCACTGGTCGTCGGCTACCTCACCGTTCACCTGATTCACCCGTCGCAGGGTTACTGGATCATCCTTACCACGGTGTTTGTCTGTCAGCCGAGCTACGGCGCGACCCGGCGCAAGCTGGGCCAGCGGATCATCGGCACCGCCATCGGCCTGACTGTCGGCTGGGTGCTGTTCGATCTGGTGACCTCACCGATCCTGCAATCGATGTGTGCGGTGTTGGCGGGTGTGGTGTTCTTCGTCAATCGCACCACGCGTTACACGCTGGCCACCGGCGCGATTACCGTGATGATCCTGTTCTGCTTCAATCAGGTGGGCGACGGCTACGGGCTGTTCCTCCCGCGCCTGCTGGATACGCTGCTGGGCAGTTTGATCGCAGGGCTGGCGGTGTTCCTGTTCCTGCCGGACTGGCAGGGCCGTCGCCTGAACAAAGTGCTGGCCAATACGCTGACCTGCAACAGCATTTACCTGCGCCAGATCATGGAGCAATACGCGCAAGGCAAGCGGGACGATCTGGCTTATCGCCTCGCTCGCCGTAACGCTCACAACGCTGACGCCGCGCTGTCGACGACGCTGGCCAATATGCTGATGGAGCCGGGCCATTTTCGGAAGGAAGCTGACGTGGGCTTCCGCTTTCTGGTGCTGTCGCACACGCTGTTGAGCTATCTGTCAGGCCTGGGGGCGCACCGGGAGACGCCGTTGCCCGCCGAAGTGCACGAGCAGCTGATCGAGGGCGCGGGTGCCACGCTGGCGGGCAGTATCGATGAGATTGCGCAGAGCCTGGCGACACGCCAACCGGTCGCGGTTCAGAGTGACGCGGAGGAAGCCTTGGCCGCCGAACTGGAGCAGATGCCTGAGGAGCTCGACGAAGGCCAACGCCTGGTTCAGACGCAACTGGCGCTGATCTGTCGCCAGCTCGGACCGCTGCGGACCCTGGCCGCGCATTTGATCAAGGCGCCCGTGACCGAAACCACCGACCTCACAAACCGTGCAGCTTGAACAGCTTCTCGTAGCTGCCGTCGGCCTTCATGGCCGCGATCTCCTGGTCGAAGCGGGCGACAATGTTGGCGTGATCCGGGATCTTTCGACTGACCAGAATGTGCAGGGTGTTTTCGGCCAGGGCCACAGGCAGAAATTCGACGCCCGCTTGCACGTCGGATGACTCGTGGCTCAAGGCGTAGCGCGCCGCGTATTCATCCTCGACGGCCAACTCCACTCGCCCGGCCACCAGCATGCGCAAGGCGGTAGAGAAGTTCGCCACCGGCACTTTCTTCAACTCCGGATCGTTGTCGAACGCGGGTGAGTACGCGTAGCCCCGCACCACCGCAATGGAGTAAGGGTGCAGCTGCGCAAGGTTCTGATAACTGACATCGGCGTCCTTGCGCTTGATAAAGCGCAAGCGATTGGTCAGGTAAGGTGCAGAAAACTGTCCCATGCGGGCCCGATCATCGCTGTACCACGCGTTGATCAACACGTCGTAGCGGCCTTCGCTCAAACCATGCACGGCGCGCGCCCAGGGGACCTGCTCGAATTCAGTTGCGTAACCGGCGCGGCTCAGCGCGGTTCTGATCAGGTCCGTTGCCAATCCGCCATTGAGCAACGAGGCATCCGCGTACGGGGCCCAGGCGTCTCCCGCCATGCGTAACGTATCCGCCCCCGCCGTCCCGGCCGCCCACATGAAGCTTAAAAACCCCATGGTTCGAAGCAAACGCGGCATGCTCAAGATCCTTTGGCAAACGACAGCCCGTTGGGTTTACTACGCCGAAGAGGCCGCCGTGGCGGTGCTAGCAGGTCGCCTTCATTGAAGACCCATTCCCGCTTGAGTACAACTCATAAGAATCTGAAGGCTGTGCGGTAGTTCAAGAACTTCACAATAAGCATCCGGCTCTTTTTGCAGACGAGGAAACCGGGCCGAATACTGAGTTGGGCTCACGTCATTAAGCGTTTAGTATCCACCATGGATTTCCCCTTATGAGCCCGCGTCATGCCGATCAACTGGATTTGCAAACACCACACCGAACTCAGCAAAGAACAGCTGTACACCATCCTGCAGCTACGGGCGCAGGTGTTCGTGGTGGAGCAGAAATGCTGGTATCAGGACGTCGACGGTCAAGACTTGCTGGGCGACACCTGTCACCTGATGGCGTGGCAAAACGATCAATTGGTGGCGTATCTGCGCCTGCTCGATCCGATCCAGCAAAACGGCGATGTCACCATCGGCCGCGTCGTGACGGCGCCGTCGATGCGCAACAAAGGCATGGGCCATGAGTTGATGGTGCAGGCCATCGACCACGCAGAACGCAAATGGCCAGACCAGCCGATCTATCTATCGGCTCAGGCGCACTTGCAGGGCTACTACAGCCGGTATGGGTTCAATGCGGTGGGCGATGTCTACGTCGAGGACGGCATTGAGCACATAGGCATGCGCCGCGATCTGGACTGAACGCCGGGCAATCTCTCAGGGATAGCCCAACACTGATTTGATCTGTGCCAGGTGGGTCGCAATCCACTGCTTGTCGATCGCGCCCCACTCCCGAATCCGGTAGCCGCCCGCGTGGTTACGCCCGCCGTCGAGCTGCTCGAACTCACACACGATGTCCAGATCCGCCAGCGCTGCGAGGGTATCCTGCGCCGTGCGCCGAGGCATGCCGGTGACCTCGGTCAAGGCCGGCACGTTGCTGGCCAGCCCACTGTCGATCAGATAGGCCACATAGAGGCGGCGGTAGAAGCTGGTTTTGGTTTTGCTGACGTCCATCGTAAAGTCCTTGTTCGAGCATCGCCCGCGGATCAGGTGTAGGAGCGCGCTTGCCCGCGATTAGGTGAGTCAGTCACATAGATGTCGTCTGACAAATCGCTATCGCGGGCAAGCGCGCTCCTACAAATATCAGTGCTTACCCGTGGCCTGCAGATCCCGCCAGGTCAAGTAAACCCGCAGGTCGAACTCCATCTGGTGATAGCCGGGCAGCATGTGTTCGCACAGGTTATAGAACGCTTTGTTGTGATCGGATTCCTTGAAGTGCGCCAACTCATGCACCACGATCATTTTCAAGAATTCCGGTGCCGCCTCCTTGAACAGCGACGCCACGCGGATTTCCTTCTTGGCCTTTAGCTTGCCGCCTTGTACGCGGGAAACCGTGGTGTGTAACCCGAGGGCGCGATGGGTGAGATCGAGGCGGTTATCAAACAGCACCTTGTCGATGGGCGGTGCATTGCGCAGGTATTCCTGTTTGAGCGACAGCGCATAGGCGTACAGCGCCTTGTCACTCTGGACTTCGTGCCGGCCGGGGTAGCGCTGTTCCAGGTAGGCCGCCAGTTTGTCCTGGGCGATGAGTTGTCGCACCTGCTCCTGCAGGCTTGGAGGGTAAGCCTGCAGGTATTTCAGCGGGTTGAGGGTCGGTGAGCTCATGTTCGTTGCAATAGCAGGAAAACGCCGAGTTTACAGGTTAGTCGCGGCTGATCTGCAACGGATCGACCGGGGCCGTGACGGCCTCGATAAATCGCAGCGAATC
Organism: Xanthomonas sp. WHRI 1810A; assembly: GCF_040202885.1. Taxonomy (NCBI): domain Bacteria; kingdom Pseudomonadati; phylum Pseudomonadota; class Gammaproteobacteria; order Lysobacterales; family Lysobacteraceae; genus Xanthomonas; species Xanthomonas sp. WHRI 1810A. Next base: position 43,953 of record NZ_JBEGED010000006.1, on the reverse strand, counting down.
ATCCGACGTCATGGGGCGCCCCAGCAGCGCGCCTTGAATCACCTGGCAACCGTTATCCACCAGCCAACGATATTGCTCACCGGTTTCAACGCCTTCGGCAATCACTTCGATATCCAGTTGGCGACACAGGTCGATGATGCTGCGCGCCACGGCCATGTCCCGCGCGGAACCCGGCAGGCCGGCGATGAAGTGCCGATCAAGCTTGAGGGTGTCCAGATCGAGATTACGCAAATGGGTCAGCGAGCACTCCCCTGAGCCGAAATCATCCAGCGACACGCGCACGCCAATGTCATGCAGGCTTTGCAGCTGTTTGCGACTGTGAACCAGGTTGTGGACCAGCGACGGTTCGGTGATTTCAATCTCCAACTGCCGTGGCTGCAAGCCATGAATGTGAATGGCGCGCTGCAGCTCTGCCGCCAGATTGGGCATGCTGAACTGCGCCGGGCTGACGCTGATGCTGATCACCAGATCATCGCCAAACACGCTGCTGCAACGTTTACGCTGGGCAGCACCCTGTTCGAAGATCCAGCCGCCAAGCTTGTTGATCAGGCGGGTTTCTTCCAGCAACGGGATAAACAGCCCGGGGGGCACATCCCCGGCCGAAGGATGCTGCCATCGCAGCAGCGCCTCAAAACCGCGAACGCTGCCGTCGGCAACACGCACTTGAGGCTGGTAGACCATCGTGAAGTCCTTGCCTTCGATGGCCCCGCGTACGCTTTCTTCAAGCATCAGCCGCGATCGCGCGCGACCGTTCATGTCCTGATCGTAAAATCGGTACTGCTGGCGCCCCGCACGCTTGGCCTCGTACATGGCCACGTCCGCCGCGCGCAGCAGCGCATCGAGATTCAGCCCGCAATCAGGGTAAATGGCGATACCGATACTGACGCCCAGGGTCGCCTCCATGCCATCGATCTGTCGACGTACCGAAATGCGCTCGATCAGTTTCTCAGCCACTTTCGCCGCGTGCTCCGGGTAATCCAGGCCGTCGATCACCACGACAAACTCATCACCCCCCATGCGCGCCAGCACGTCGTAGGGTCGCAGGCTGTCTTTCAACTGCTCCGCCACCCACAGCAAGACCTGATCGCCGGCGTCATGCCCCAGCGAATCGTTGACGTGCTTGAAGCCGTCCAGATCCAGGTACAGCACCACCAGATACTTCTCGGCGTGATCTTTGCGCATCAACATGCTTTCAACGGTCTGGTAGAAACCGCGCCGGTTAAGCAAACCGGTCAGCGCGTCGGTGACCGCCTGCTGTTCAAGCTGGCGATAAAGGTCGCGCACCACCGACATGTCGAGAATGCTCAGCACCATTGCCTTCTGCTCGCCCGGCAAAGGCGCGCAAGACAGCGCCACCGGCACCTGACGACCTTCCGGCGAACGCAGGATCGCATCATGCACCCGGTAGGTGTCCGCGCGACGGTAGTGGTGATAGAAGCCCGACTCGGTCCACTCGCTGACACTGGGCTCTTGCAGGTAGCTGATCAATTGAGTGCCGCGCAGCTCGCCGTCGGTCATGCCCAGCAACCGGCAGATGGCGGGATTGGCGAAGCTGATCAGTCCAGCTTCGCCCACCACCAGAATGCCTTCTGCGACGTTGGCCAACACCGAGGCATTGAAGGCCCTCGCCGCTTCAAGCTCGCGGCTGAGTTTCTGCAACGCACGGCGATTGGACTGATGCTCAAGCAGCGCCTGGACCTTGGGCTTGAGGACGTTGGGGTCGAAAGGTTTGAACAGATAATCCACCGCACCACTGGCGTATCCCTTGTGAACAGAGTCCCGGGACAGCTCGTTGGCGGTGAGAAATATAATGGGGGTCAGCCGGGTGCGATGGCTGCCGCGCATGAGGCGAGCCACTTCAAATCCATCCATGCCCGGCATCTGCACATCAAGCAGGACCAGATCGACCTCGATCTCAAGCAGCAAGCCCAAGGCTTCCAGACCCGAGCTGGCCGTTATGATTTCCCAGTCCTGACGCTGAAGAACCGCACGCATGGTGACCAGGTTTGCCGGATAGTCATCGACAACCAATAAAACCGACTTGCCAGCTACTGGCTGGGACTGCACGCATTCCATGCTGCTACTCATACATAACTGATGCCGATAAGGGGCTCCGCCCATGGCGCCGAATGGCATTCACTCTAGTCGTCTCTCGGAAAAATAGAAGAGGGCTATTGTTTAGCCACCAACTAATTGTGTCCGGCCCGACTAACGGTCATGTCCCCAGAGGCGTTTGGCACAGTGGCCTCGGGAAAAAATGTGGGCACTTTGACTGCATCCGCTCGACGGAATTCCATTAACAATGCCCATTCTCAACCGTATAAGGAGCACCCTTCAAACACCTTGCGCCAGACATCTTCGCTGGCAATGAGACATACGGACGATTAGACATGATTGATTTGGGATCCTGGAATCTGAGCATTCCGGTGGGCTCGCCACCCGCCACGGTTGAAACGCGACAACTGGTAAAAGGCTACAGCGGCAAGTACTTCAAGTCCGACTCCTCATCCATCATTTTCTGGTCCCCGGTCACGGGTACCAAGACGGAAAACGCGATTTACCCTCGAAGTGAGCTGCGGGAAACCTGGACCAACGGAGACCTGCACAACTGGTTCTATCGGGACGCGGACAATTATCTGAACGCCAAACTGCAGGTCAATCAGGTGCCCTCCTCGGGCAAAATCGTGATTGGCCAGATACACGCTTACGAAAGCACCCAGCCGTTGCTGAAAGTCGAGTATCAATTCAAGGACGCCACCGACACCGGGAACATCGTCGCCAAAGTGCGCATGCACCCCGATGACAAAACCAGCCGCGTCATCACCATTGCCGAAGGGGTGCAGCTCAATGAAACCTTCAATTACATCATTCGACTGAGCCCCGGCGGGATGCTGAACGTCACTGCACACGACCAGAACTGGCACCAGCGGATCAGCGCCCAATGGAGTGACAAACCGCTGTACTTCAAGGCCGGCGTCTATACCCAGGACCACACCGGCTACACCAGTGAAGGCGGCAAGGCGACCTTCTTCAATCTGGATATCGATCACAACAAGACATAACGAAAAAGGCCCGCTCTCTTGCGAGACGCGGGCCGTTTTGACAACGCCGACTATCAGGCAGCCTTGTACTCTTTCTCTGCGGCGTCAAAGCGCGCCTGCATGGCGGCGGAGGCAGGCTTGCCGATCAAGCTGAAGCCCACGATGGCAATGCTGGCGAAGACGAAGCCCGGAATGATTTCGTACAGGCCCATCACCTCGAAATGCTTCCACACCACGACCGTGACCGCACCCACCAGAATGCCGGCCAGTGCGCCGTTGCGCGTCATACCTTTCCACAGCACCGAAATAAGCACCACCGGACCGAACGCCGCACCGAAGCCGGCCCAGGCGTAACTCACCAGCCCGAGCACGCGGTTTTCCGGATTGGCCGCCAACACAATCGCAATCAGTGCGACCAGCAGCACCATGGCGCGGCCGACCCACACCAGTTCCAGCTGAGAAGCGCTCTTGCGCAGGAATGCCTTGTAGAAGTCTTCAGTCAGTGCGCTTGAGCACACCAGCAACTGGCAACTGAGCGTACTCATCACCGCCGCCAGGATTGCAGACAGCAGCACACCGGCAATCCAGGGGTTGAAGAGGATCTTCGCCAGCTCGATAAAGACCCGCTCATGGTTCTCGGTAACTGGAGCGGCCAGCTCAGGATGCGCCGAAAAATAGGCGATACCGAAAAAGCCCACCGCCACCGTGCCGCCCAGGCAGAGGATCATCCAGGCCATCGAGATGCGGCGCGCCTTGGCGATGGATTTAACCGAATCGGCTGCCATGAAACGCGCCAGGATGTGCGGTTGACCGAAGTAACCCAGCCCCCAGCCCATCAACGAAATGATGCCGATGAAGCTGGTGTTCTTGAGCATGTCGAAGTTGGTCGGATCGTTGGCCTCGATGGCCAGGAAGGTAGTGTCGACCCCGCCGGTCGCCAGCAGCACGATGATGGGCGTGAGGATCAGGGCGAAGATCATCAGCGTCGCCTGTACGGTATCGGTCCAGCTGACTGCCAGGAACCCACCCACGAAGGTGTAGGCGATGGTTGCCGCTGCGCCTGCCCATAGCGCCGTCTCATAGGTCATGCCGAAAGTGCTTTCGAACAGTCGGGCGCCGGCAACAATGCCAGAGGCGCAGTAGATGGTGAAGAACACGAGAATCACGACGGCGGAGATCACCCGCAGCAGTCCACTGGTGTCTTCGAATCGGCTGGAAAAGTAATCCGGGAGGGTCAACGCATCGCCGTTGTGCTCCGTCTGGACGCGTAGACGACCGGCGACGAACAGCCAGTTGAGGTAAGCGCCGACGATCAGCCCGATGGCGATCCAGCTCTCGGAAAGGCCTGAAAGATAGATCGCGCCAGGCAGCCCCATCAACAGCCAGCCACTCATGTCCGAGGCGCCGGCCGACAGTGCAGTCACGACGCTCCCCAGGCTGCGACCGCCGAGGATGTAATCAGACAGGTTATTGGTGGAGCGGTAGGCCATGAATCCGATCAGGACCATTGCCGCGATATAGATCACGAACGTGATCAATGTAGGGTTACTGACACTCATTGTGTACGCCCTTGCTTGTTTTTATTGAGCCCGACGGGCAGCAGACAGGAGGCGTGTGTGACTCAATGACTGCTCCCTCCCCCGGGCATGTAGACGAAGATTCAGCAACGAATCCTCATCGTTTCAGCTTCCAGCCGTTTCAGATGACCGAGGGCGCGCATCCTAATCAACATGCCAAACCGGGTGCAACCCTTGCCTCGGTTTCAGTTGCACCCAAGTCCGAAAAAAATGTAACCAGGGCGCGAATTTGCGCTGTTTCGGCGCAAAGACCTGCAGCACTGAAAGAAACGGCCCCTAAGGTGTGCAAGACATTTCGCTGTTCGGACGAGAGGATGCAATATCTCGAAAAAACCGGTTGCACCCGGTTGCACCCCCCTATCGGCAGAGGCTATCTTTGCGCCAATTAAAGCCACGGAACCGTGGCTGACATGAGGACAAGACATGGCGACCACCACTCTGGGTGTCAAACTCGACGACCCTACCCGCGAGCGATTGAAAGCAGCTGCGCAGTCCATCGACCGGACGCCGCACTGGCTGATCAAACAGGCGATTTTCAATTACCTGGAGAAACTCGAGAGTGGTGCAACCCTGACTGAACTTAACGGTTCGAGCAGCAAGGACGCCGACGAGCTGGGCGAGATCCCCACTGAAGTGGCCCATCAGGCTTTTCTGGAATTCGCTGAAAGCATCCTTCCGCAGTCCGTGCTGCGCGCAGCGATCACCTCGGCTTATCGCCGCCCGGAACCAGAAGTCGTACCGATGTTGCTGGAGCAGGCGCGCCTCCCGGCTGAAATGGCCGCCGCGACCAACAAGCTGGCCTCCACGATTGCCGAGAAGCTGCGCAATCAGAAAAGTGCTGGTGGACGCGCTGGCATCGTCCAGGGGCTGCTGCAGGAATTTTCACTGTCTTCCCAGGAAGGCGTAGCGCTGATGTGCCTGGCCGAAGCGTTGCTGCGCATTCCGGACAAAGGCACCCGCGACGCACTGATTCGCGACAAGATCAGCACCGGCAATTGGCACCCGCACCTGGGCAACAGCCCGTCGCTGTTCGTCAACGCCGCCACTTGGGGCCTGCTGCTGACTGGCAAGCTGGTCAGCACCCACAATGAAGCAGGCCTCACGTCGTCCTTGAGCCGCATCATCGGCAAGCGGGGCGAGCCGATGATTCGTAAAGGCGTCGACATGGCGATGCGCCTGATGGGCGAGCAATTCGTCACCGGTGAAACCATCGCCGAAGCATTGGCCAACGCCAGTCGTTTCGAAGCCAAAGGCTTTCGCTATTCGTACGACATGCTCGGCGAAGCAGCACTGACCGAGCACGACGCGCAAAAATACCTGGCCTCCTACGAGCAGGCCATTCACTCCATCGGCAAAGCCTCCCACGGTCGTGGCATCTACGAAGGCCCGGGCATTTCAATCAAACTGTCGGCCCTGCACCCCCGCTACAGCCGCGCGCAGTACGAACGCGTGATGCAAGAACTGTATCCGCGCCTGCTGTCGCTGACACTCCTGGCCAAGCAGTACGATATCGGCCTGAACATCGACGCCGAAGAAGCCGACCGCCTAGAGCTGTCGCTGGACCTGCTGGAACGCTTGTGCTTCGAGCCACAGCTGACCGGCTGGAACGGCATCGGCTTCGTGATCCAGGCGTATCAGAAACGCTGCCCTTATGTGATCGATTACGTCATTGACCTGGCCCGCCGCAGCCGTCATCGCCTGATGATCCGTCTGGTCAAAGGGGCGTACTGGGACAGCGAAATCAAACGCGCCCAGGTCGAAGGCCTGGAAGGCTATCCGGTCTACACCCGCAAGGTGTACACCGACGTGTCCTACATTGCCTGCGCCCGCAAATTGCTGGCGGCGCCGGAAGTCATCTACCCGCAGTTCGCGACCCACAATGCCCACACCCTGTCCGCGATTTACCACATCGCCGGTCAGAACTATTACCCCGGCCAGTACGAGTTCCAGTGCCTCCACGGCATGGGCGAACCGCTGTACGAGCAGGTCGTCGGCAAGGTATCGGACGGCAAACTGAACCGACCGTGCCGGGTTTACGCACCGGTCGGCACCCATGAAACCCTGCTGGCCTATCTGGTTCGCCGATTGCTGGAAAACGGCGCGAACACCTCGTTCGTCAACCAGATTGCCGATCAATCGATCTCCGTCCAGACGCTGGTCGCCGATCCGGTCAGCAGCATCGAACGCATGGCAACCCAGGAAGGCGGTTTCGGTCTGCCGCATCCGCGCATTGCGCTGCCCCGTGACCTGTACGGCCCGGACCGGGCGAATTCGGCGGGCATCGACCTGGCCAACGAACATCGCCTGGCATCGCTGTCGTCTGCGTTGCTGGCGACCGCACACAACGACTGGAAAGCCGCGCCCATGCTCGGCAGCCCGGTCAGCGCAGGCGCCTCGGTGCCGGTGCTGAACCCGTCTGACTTGCGGGACGTGGTGGGCCACGTGCAGGAAGCGAGTCTGGAGGATGTCGACAACGCACTGCTCAGTGCTGTCAGTGCCGGCCCGATCTGGCAAGCGACGCCACCGGCCGAACGCGCCGCGATTCTCGAGCGCGCTGCCGATCTGATGGAGGCCGAGATTCAGCCGCTGATGGGGCTGCTGGCGCGCGAAGCGGGCAAGACGTTCGCCAACGCCATCGCCGAGGTGCGTGAAGCCGTCGACTTCCTGCGCTACTACGCCGTTCAGGCGCGCAACGACTTTACCAATGACGCCCATCGCCCCTTGGGGCCGGTGGTGTGCATCAGTCCCTGGAACTTCCCGCTGGCCATTTTCAGCGGCCAGGTCGCGGCAGCGCTGGCCGCCGGTAATCCGGTGCTGGCCAAGCCTGCCGAACAAACGCCACTGGTCGCCGCTCAAGCGGTTCGCCTGCTGCTGGAAGCCGGCATTCCTGAAGGCGTCGTGCAACTGCTACCGGGCCGGGGTGAAACAGTGGGCGCTCGTCTGGTCGGTGACGATCGGGTGAAAGGCGTGATGTTCACCGGGTCTACCGACGTCGCGCGGCTGCTGCAGCGCAACATCGCCGGTCGCCTTGATGCCCAGGGCCGACCGATCCCGCTGATCGCCGAAACCGGCGGCCAGAATGCAATGATCGTCGACTCCTCCGCGCTGACCGAACAAGTGGTCATCGACGTGGTGTCCTCGGCCTTCGACAGCGCCGGCCAACGCTGCTCGGCCTTGCGCGTGCTGTGCCTGCAGGAAGATTCCGCTGGTCGTGTCATCGAAATGCTCAAGGGCGCCATGGCCGAAAGCCGGCTGGGCAACCCCGAGCGTCTGTCGGTGGACATCGGCCCTGTGATCGATGCCGAAGCCAAGGCCGGCATCGAGAAACACATCCAGGCCATGCGCGATAAAGGCCGTTCGGTGTATCAGGTCGCCATCGCTGACAACGACGAAATCAAGCGCGGCACCTATGTCATGCCCACCCTGATCGAGCTTGAAAGCTTCGACGAACTGCAAAGGGAAATCTTCGGCCCCGTCCTGCACGTCGTGCGCTACAAACGCAAAGAGCTCGATCAACTGATCGCCCAGATCAATGCCTCCGGCTACGGGCTGACGCTCGGCGTGCATACGCGCATCGACGAAACCATCGCCAAAGTCGTGGACAACGTGAACGCCGGCAATATGTACATCAACCGCAACATCGTCGGCGCAGTCGTGGGAGTCCAGCCGTTTGGTGGCGAAGGCCTGTCGGGCACCGGCCCCAAGGCGGGTGGTCCGCTGTACCTGTACCGTCTGCTGTCGACCCGCCCCGTTGACGCCATCGAGAAGTCGTTCGTGCGCGGTGATGAATTAACCGCACCTGACACTCGCCTGCGTGAGTCGATGAGCAAACCGCTGACCGCCCTGGCGACCTGGGCGAGCAGCCATCAGCACACCGAGCTGGCAGCATTGTGCGCCCAGTTCGCCGAGCAGTCGCAAAGCGGCGTGACGCGTCTGCTGGTCGGCCCGACCGGGGAACGCAACAGCTACAGCATCCTGCCGCGAGAACACGTGTTGTGCCTGGCGGAGGACGAAGCCGACCTGTTGACGCAATTGGCAGCGGTCATGGCAGTAGGCAGCACGGCAATCTGGCCGGAAAACGACCTCGGCAAGTCGCTGCGCAATCGTCTGCCCAAGGAAGTGCAAGCCCGCATCAAGCTGGCGGCTGACTGGAACAAGGACGAATTGATCATCGATGCCGTGCTGCATCACGGCGATTCGGATCAGTTGCGCTCCATTTGCGAGCAGGTTGCCAAACGCGCCGGCGCTATCATCGGCGTGCATGGCTTGTCCAAAGGCGAAACCACCATTGCCCTGGAGCGCCTGGTGATCGAGCGCGCGATGAGCGTCAACACGGCGGCAGCGGGTGGCAACGCCAGCCTGATGACCATCGGCTAACGTGCTGGAGGGAGGCTTGCCCGCGAATGCGATGTATCAGGCGCGATTATTTCGTCTGACGCACCGCATTCGCGGGCAAGCCTCGCTCCAACCCGGTGCTACATGACCATCACCCACATCAATCATCCTTCTGCCCCATGCCCCACCCCACCTAGACTCTCGGCTATCCATAAAAAAGGTACGCCGACATGTCCGAGACGCTGCTCAGTTCCCGCAATCTGGCTTTCGAGCTGTATGAGGTGCTGGACGCCGAAGCGCTGACTCAACGCCCACGCTTCGCCGAGCACAGTCGAGAGACGTTCGATGCGGCCATCAACACGGCCCGAGCCGTCGCCGAAAAATACTTCGCTCCGCATAACCGCAAGGCCGACGAAAACGAGCCACGTTTCGAGAACGGCGAGGCCATTCTGATACCTGAAGTCAAACCGGCCGTGGACGCGTTTCTTCAAGCGGGCTTTCTCAACGCGGCACGCCGCTTCGAAGACGGCGGCATGCAATTACCTACCCTGCTGGCTCAAGCGTGCTTTGCCCATTTTCAGGCCGCGAATGCGGGCTCCACCGCTTACCCGTTTCTGACCATGGGCGCGGCCAATCTGATTGAGAGCTTTGGCAGCGAAGAGCAGAAACGGCGCTTTCTCCAGCCGATGATCGACGGCCGCTTCTTCGGCACCATGGCACTGACCGAGCCCCATGCCGGTTCGTCGCTGGCAGACATCCGGACGCGGGCAGAACTGGCGGCAGACGGCACCTACCGACTGCGCGGCAACAAGATCTTTATCTCAGGTGGCGATCACCCGCTGTCGGAAAACATCGTGCACCTGGTGCTCGCCAAACTGCCGGAAGCACCCGCTGGCGTGAAGGGCATTTCACTGTTCATCGTGCCCAAGATTCTGGTCAACGACGACGGCAGCCTTGGCCCGCGCAATGACGTGATTCTCGCAGGGCTGTTTCACAAGATGGGGTGGCGCGGCACCACCTCCACGGCGCTGAACTTTGGTGACAACGGGCAGTGCGTCGGCTACCTGGTGGGCAAGCCGCATCAAGGCTTGAGCTACATGTTCCAGATGATGAACGAGGCGCGCATCGGCGTCGGCATGGGCGCCGTCATGCTGGGTTACGCAGGCTATTTTTACTCACTGGACTACGCGCGGCAACGCCCCCAGGGTCGAACGCCCGACAACAAAGCGGCCGACAGCGCGCCGGTGGCGATCATCGAGCACGCCGACGTCAGGCGGATGCTGCTCACACAGAAGTCGTACGTGGAAGGCGCTTTCGATCTGGGTCTGTACGCCGCCAGGCTGTTTGACGACACCCAGACCGGCGAGACTGATGAGGCGCGACAACAGGCCCTGGCGCTGCTCGACCTGCTCACGCCCATCGTCAAATCCTGGCCGTCCGAGTTCTGCCTGAAAGCCAACGAACTGGCGATCCAGGTCCTTGGCGGCCACGGCTACACCCGGGATTACCCAGTGGAGCAGTATTACCGCGATAACCGGTTGAATCCCATCCACGAGGGGACCCATGGCATACAGTCGCTGGACTTGCTGGGGAGAAAACTGGCGCAAAACGACGGATCGGGCCTGAAGCAATTGATTCGTTTGATCGCCACAACCTGCGAACGCGCCCAGGCCCATGAATCACTCAACACGCTGCGCCAGCCGCTGGAGCAACTGGTGGCGCACCTGCAAACGGTCACCATCGGCCTGCTGACAGACTTGGCCCAAGGCAAAATCACCTCGACGCTGGCCAACGCCGCGCTGTATCTGAAAGCGTTCGGTCACACCGTGATCGGCTGGCGCTGGCTGGAACAGGCGATTCGCGCCGAAGAAGGTTTAGCCAAGGTACAGGAAGCCGATCGTGACTTCTACACCGGCAAACTGCAAGCCGCCCGGTACTTCCTGACGTGGGAAGTACCGGGCTGCCATCATGAATTGGCGATTCTGGAACGCCGGGATGATGCATGCCTGTCGATGCAGGACGGATGGTTTTAAATCACATGGTCAGGCATGGGGGACCCATGAATTGTCTCTCCCCGCATCGATCTTGAATCGGCGAGCAAATGGCGCATAAAACTCGTAGGCCTGGTTTAGACGCTCGGCGTAGGGTAACGAGCTGATTCCCGCCTTGGGTTTAAAATTCTCATCCACCAGATCCGCGTAGTCCGGACGCGTTTTTTTCAGTGCATCGATAAATAACCGGGGCCCAGTGACCTCAGAAATTTTCGCCATGTAGGGATTAAACTTGCCGACGGTTTCGGACCTGGACGTCGACAGGTCATCAAGCGTGTCGAAATCGCCGGAGAAGCGTATGTATAGCTCTTTCTGCAGCACCCGCAGTACCGGGTTACCGGCATGGCTTGCGAAGTGGCTGTTGCCCGGACCAATAAAACCCATGGTCTCTGAGGTTAGCGGGGCGCCTACCAACACATCAGCAGGTCCGGCCATGAGTTCCTGCCCGGAAAACGAGCGTTTAATCACGTCGTCGCAGTCCATATAAATCCCGCCGTACTCCCTGATCAACTGATAGCGCAGAACGTCGGACGCTGCGGCAAGGTTTTGCCCACGACCGTTACGGAAGTACCTGAACGGCTCAGCGGTCTCCTGATAAGTGACGAAGTACTTGAAGAAATTCTCGTCCTTCAAATTCGAAATCGTCATGTTCGGGAAGTCTGCGAACTGCGCTTCAAGCTGCTCCCGGGGCGTCAGCCCATCCGCGATAGCGACATCGTCGATATCAATGTGAAAGGTAAACTTCAAATCAGGGCTCATCGACATGTTGGCCTTGATGTTGTCGATTAGTTGGCTTTTCGGAAGCCTGTTACCCAGCCAGATATGGTGAACGGTCTGATCAACAGCCGCCTGCTCCCCGGAAAATCCTGGTACGCGGGGGAACGTGTAGAGCTCGGTGCTGACGCCGACGCGAAGTTTCGAATTGACCTTCAAATAGGCTTTCTCGCTGCCTGTCCGCCATGTGCCGTTGTTATCCAGCCACATGAGCTCAACCGCGTCTTTTCTCCAACAGGCCAGATCTGCGTCATATCTGACGGGCGTACCGTCCGGCCCATTCATGGCGAAATACTTCTGGGCAGGCTTGCCCCAATCATCGGTGCCTGGTCTCACCTCGATACCATCCATGGGAATCTCGATGTGCACGGGTGGCTGGGCTCGAATCAGTTTTATCTCGGCCTTCGCAATCTCCGGCACCGGTTCAGCGGGGGGTGGCACCTCAATGAAACTGTCACCACCGCGCAATCCGGTTTTAAGATCGATATCGGAGTAGAAGCCCTTCACCCTTTTGACGTATGGCCCCTTCAGAAACGAGTCATCTGGCGAAACAATCCGGTATTGGCCCGCGGCTTCCACACGCTCAACGCAGTAGATCTTTGAGTGCACCCGCGCGAAGTAGCTATTCTTTGCTGCCTCTGGGTGACTGACCTTGTAGACCGCCCCGAAATCATCGGTTGTCCAGGCGCCGGCGGGATCGAGTGGCGCCTGATATTCAAAGCGGGCAAGTGAGGTCCTGAGGTCCGGCGTCAGTGAGCGAAGCCCCTCAGGTTCTACACCAAAGGCAATTGCGCTGTCGTAACGTGCCGCACGGTGAGTCTTGATTGCCAGGCGCTGCTGCTCCTCCGTTCTCAATCGCGCTGCGCGTTCGCCCGCTGACTCATTGGCTCGCTCCAGAGCGTCTTCAGCAGACTGCGCCTGCACCTTTTGATCCCTTGCCAGCGCTACGCCTTGTTGCTCCGGGGAGCGGCTGGCAATCACCTGTCCGGCGTCATCCGCCGCACCGGGAATCAGCGCCTCCCCCTCCCGGGCGGCTGCGCCCAGGAAATCACCGGCAGCCGCACCCCCTTCAGCCAAAACAGGCACAGCGTTCAGGACGCCAAATACGATTCGGTCAGTCCCCTGCTTCTTTTCATCCAGTGTTCTGCCTTCAAGGGCCTCATCCGCACCGAGCCCAACCAACGCCACGGACATTGCCGCCAATGGCACCCACAGGTAAGGCGCCACCATTGCAATCACGCCTGTGGCAAGAATGGCGTTATTCAAGAACTGCGCCGCGACTTCCTTGTTGTGGTCGGCACGGTTGCGGATAAGTTGCTGCCCATCGGACACGAGTCGCGCCTGCAGACTCTCCTTAAAGTGTGTAAACGGCCATGGCGAAAGCGCGTCGCCCAGGTGAATTTCCCTGGACGGATCCCAGTATCCCGTCGCCTGGTTCAGGAAGTGTGGATAGACCGCCAGACCGGCCAGGGCCGTATGAACGCCACTGATGAACAGCCCGTCACCGTCATCTTCGATCTTGAAGTGGCTTTCCAGCGTCTTTCTTCGGCGCGAATCCTTGCACTGGAGCGCTACCCAAAGACGTAACGCCTGCAGATCCTTGAAGCCATGAAGCGGAGAAGAATTGCCAGGGACATACATCACCAGCCGGTCGGTCTGCTCGTTTCTGATCACAATAATGTCGGTGGCGACGTATCGGTACAGCACAAGCTCGCGAAACGTGATGGTATGGGGCAACGGCGCATCCGCAAACGCCTTGAAACTCAGCGTTTCCCATGGCTGATCAGCATCCAGACCCATGGACTGAAACACCAGCGCTTTGTCCTCTGCGCTCAATGAGCCTTCGGCGTGTTGTACGCAGGCGGCTTTCAGGACTGCCGCCTTGATCAGCAGGTTGTAATCAGTGCCGTAGCCATCCCAGAACTGCCTCAGCGACTCCTCATAGTGAGCCTGCAAGTCAGCGTCCCAGACAAACTGCTTGAACGTCTCTGGATCGATGGATATGTGTGTCGAGCGGTCAAAGCGCTGGGGGCTGGTTTTGCGGTAAATCGCATCATAGGAATAGCAATCAGAGGGTTTGAGTGGTGTCGGGGATATTTGAACCGGATAACCGCCTTCTTGGTAACGCCGTGGATGCCCAAGATGATCCCACCAGTCGCCATTGCCACTCTTTTGGTAGTTGTTCATGAGTGCATCGGTCAAGGTGATCGACTGAACGATGTTTGCCCGCTGCGGTTCACCGTCCTGTTCGTTGATGTACAACGTGACGAGCAATAAGTCATCGGGGTCGATGTCTTCGTCCAAATGTTGCAAGAGGAATTCATTGGCTTTCTCGTGGGCGTAATTGCGAGGTAGCCCGAATTCAATCTCTTGCGAAGCAACAAAATCTTTCAGCAGAAGCGAATCGGAGGCGTACGTTTCCTTGGTCATTATTGACATCCTGTCAGTGAATGGAGGCGTCAGCGTAACGGCGCGCAGAATCATCAATGGAATATCTATTTATCGCGGATAGAACCACTCGTCGCTCAATCGGGCTGCGAGCCGCCTGATGATTCAAACCGGCGCCCTCACCGTCTCTGGCTGCACGCGTCACGGGATTAAGCTTTGACAGCCAGCCAATTCAACAGGTTAAATCCCTTGGCACGCGGACTGCATGGTCCGTAACGCCCTCGCTTTTTCGATTTCGTTCTGGAGTACCGCCCTTGGATGCCACCACCATCAACAGCCTGTTCCTGATCGGCGCGTTGCTGGTAGCGGCGAGTATTCTGGTCAGTTCGCTGTCCTCGCGCCTGGGCATCCCGATCCTGGTGATTATCCTGGCGGTCGGCATGGCGGCTGGCGTAGACGGCGGCGGCATCATCTTCGACAACTACCCCACGGCCTATCTGGTTGGTAACCTCGCCCTCGCGGTGATCCTGCTCGACGGCGGGCTGCGGACCCGGGTCGCCAGTTTCCGGGTTGCCCTGTGGCCTGCGCTGTCGCTGGCCACCATTGGCGTGCTGATCACCACCGGATTGACCGGGATGATGGCCGCCTGGCTCTTTGACCTGAACATCATTCAAGGCCTGCTGATCGGCGCCATCGTCGGTTCCACGGACGCCGCTGCGGTTTTCTCGCTGCTGGGCGGCAAGGGGCTAAACGAAAGGGTCACGGCCAGTCTGGAGATTGAATCCGGCAGCAACGACCCGATGGCCGTGTTCTTGACGGTCACCCTGATCGGCATGATTTCCAGCGGCGAAACCGGTCTGCACTGGGCGTTGCTCGGGCATCTGATTCAGGAATTCGGCATCGGCGCCATCATCGGCCTGGGCGGTGGCTGGTTGATGTTGCAAATGGTCAACCGAATTCATCTGGCCAACGGCCTGTACCCGATTCTGGTGATCGCCGGCGGCCTGTTTGTCTTCGCCGTCACCAACGCCATCCATGGCAGCGGCTTCCTGGCTGTTTACCTGTGCGGGCTGGTGCTGGGCAACAAGCCGATTCGCAGCCGCCACGGCATCCTGCACATGCTCGACGGCATGGCCTGGCTGGCGCAGATCGGGATGTTCCTGGTGCTGGGCCTTCTGGTCACCCCTCACGATCTGCTGCCCATCGCCCTGCCCGCCCTCGGTCTGGCGCTGTGGATGATTCTGGTCGCACGGCCGCTGTCGGTGGCCGCCGGATTGCTGCCGTTCAAGGTGTTTCACACACGGGAAAAAGCGTTCATCGCCTGGGTCGGCCTGCGCGGCGCGGTGCCGATCATCCTCGCGGTCTTCCCGCTGATGGCGGGTCTGCCGCAAGCCCAGCTGTATTTCAACCTCGCGTTCTTCATCGTACTGGTGTCGCTGCTGGTGCAGGGCACGAGCCTGCCGTGGGTGGCCAAGCTGTTAAAAGTCACCGTTCCACCAGAGCCTGCGCCCATTTCCCGTGCCGCGCTGGAAGTCCACGTGACCAGCGAGTGGGAGCTGTTCGTGTACCGCCTCGGCGCCGAGAAATGGTGCATCGGCGCAGCCCTTCGCGAGCTGAAAATGCCCGAGGGCACCCGGATTGCCGCGCTGTTTCGTGGCGAACAACTGCTCCACCCGTCGGGTAGTACGGTGCTGGAAGTCGGTGATCTGCTGTGCGTGATCGGCCACGAACACAACCTGCCAGCCCTCGGTAAACTGTTCAGCCAGGCACCGCAACGAGGCCTGGACCTGCGCTTTTTCGGCGACTTCGTGCTCGAAGGAGACGCTCAGCTGGGGGCTGTGGCGGCGCTGTATGGTCTGAAGCTCGATGGCCTGGATTCAAACATGCCGCTGAGCCAGTTCATCATTCAGAAGAATCGCGGCGCGCCGATTGTCGGTGACCAGATTCAATGGAATGGAACTATTTGGACGGTTGCCGTCATGGACGGGAACAAGATCCTCAAAGTGGGCGTCAGATTCCCCGAAGGAAGCCGCCCGGGCCCCGGGTTGTTCCTTTAAACTGCCCGCTATTCCACGTGCTCGACCCGGTGTCTATGTTCTCGCTGCGTACGCTTGTTGCCTCGGCCCTGCTTGGGCTTTGCCTTTCTTCTGCTCCGGTCTTGGCAGCCGACACCCCTCCACCCACCACCGACTCGGTTCAGCACAGTCTGGACAAAATCGCCGATCGCAAACTGCCGGATGCGGACCAGAAAGCCTTGCGACAGGTGCTGGAGCAGACGCTCACGTTTCTGACAGCGCAGAAAGACAACCAGAAAAAGCTCGACGACTTAAAACGCCAGCTGGCCGACGCGCCCAAGCAAACCACCGACAATCAGAAAGAACTGGCGCGCCTCAAAGGCGTTCGCCCGATGCCAGTGTCCCAGCGTTACGCCAACCTGGACGTGCCGACGCTTGAGCAGATGCTCAGCCAACGCAGCACACAGCAGGCCGACCTGCAAAGCGCGCTGAACGACGCCAACAGCCTGACCATCACCGCTCAGACCCGGCCTGAACGCGCCCAGGCCGAAATCAGCGCCAGCCAGACCCGCATCCAGCAGATCAATGCCTCGCTCAAGGCGGGCAAGGATGGCGGCAAAACCCTCAGCGCCGACCAGCGCAATCAGTTGAACGCCGAACTGGCTTCGCTCAACGCGTTGATGGCGCTGCGGCGTCAGGAGCTGGCCGGCAACAGTCAACTTCAGGACCTGGGCGGCAGCCAGCGTGACCTGCTCACCGAGAAAGTCACCCGGCAGGAACAGGAGATCCAGGACCTGCAGACCCTGATCAACCAAAAGCGCCGCGAACAGTCCCAGCGGACCGTGACGCAGCTGCATCTGGAGGCGGAAAAGGCCGGCAGCAGCAGCCTGCTGGCGACCGAGAGCGCGGCCAACGTCAAGCTGTCCGATTACCTGCTACGGGGCACTGACCGGCTCAACGAACTGACGCAACAGAACCTCAAGACCAAAACCCAGCTGGATGCGCTCACCCAGAGCGATCAGGCGCTGGACGAACAGATCAATGTGCTCAGCGGCAGCCTGTTGCTGAGCAAGATCCTCTACAAGCAGAAGCAGGCGTTGCCGCACTTGAAGCTCGACAACGGGCTGGCTGACGAAATCGCCGACATCCGTCTGTACCAGTTCGAGGTCAACCAGCAACGCGAGCAGATGAGCAGCCCTTCGGCCTACGTCGAAACGCTGCTGGCGACGCAAAAGCCTGAAGACATCACGCCGGCGCTGCGCAAGACACTGCTGGACCTGGCCACCACCCGCAGCGATCTGCTGGAACGCCTGAACCGCGAGCTGAGCTCATTGCTCAACGAATCCATCACCCTGCAGCTCAATCAGAAACAACTGGTCAGCACGGCGATCAGCCTGCGCCAGACGCTGGACGAGCAGATGTTCTGGATCCCCAGCAACAAGCCGCTGGATCTGGAGTGGTTTGAACGGGTGCATCCGCGCCTGATGAAGCAGATCACCACGCTGCCGTGGACATCGAGCGTCAGCGAACTGGCGGACGGCCTGACCCAACGCCCGTACATCTTCCTGCCGCTGCTGCTGGTGATTGGCGTGCTGATGTGGAAACGCAAGGCGCTGTACGACAAGCTCAATCGCCTGCACGCCGACATCGGCCACTTCAAGCGCGATCGGCAATGGCATACGCCGCTGGCGATCTTCGTCAATGTGTTGCTGGCAACGCCGTTTGCCCTGGCATTGGCGCTGTGTGCCTACGCGCTGCAAATCGATGCGCGGGGGCAAAACGTCAACCTCGGTGCGGCGCTGCTGCAGATGGCGCTGGCGTGGCTGGTGTTCTACACCGCCTATCGCATCCTCTCGCCCGGTGGCGTGGCGCAGTTGCACTTCCGTTGGGAGAAACCACAGGTCGAGTTCCTGCGCGGCTGGATCCGGCGACTGGGTCTGGTGGTGCTGGCGTTGGTCACCGTGGTGGCCGTCGCCGAACACGAACCCGCCGCATTGGCCGACGATGTCATCGGTATCGCTGTCGTATTGACCTGTTACGCGATGATGACCTGGCTGCTGGCGCGCCTGTTGCTGACCAGCCCGACGCACCACAACGCCTCACTGTTCCGCCGCGCCATTGGTCTGGCCTTCACAGCAATGCCCGTCGCGCTGTTTGTGGCGGTGTGCTTCGGCTACTACTACACCGCGTTGAAGCTCAGCGACCGGCTGATCGATACGCTGTACCTGATCATGCTGTGGCTGGTGATCGAAGCCGCCTTCGTGCGGGGTTTGAGTGTCGCGGCGCGGCGCCTGGCGTATCAGCGCGCCCTGTCCAAGCGTCAGGCGGCCAAGGAGTCCGGCGATGGCGAAGGCGCGCTCATCGAAGAACCGACGCTGGACATCGAACAGGTCAACCAACAGTCACTGCGGCTGATCCGTCTGGCCTTGCTGGCAGGCTTCATCGGCGCGCTGTATTGGGTGTGGGCGGATCTGATCACGGTGTTCTCGTACCTCGACAACATCACCCTGTATGAGTACACCAGCGGCACCGGCGCCACCATGAGCATGGTGCCGATCAGTCTGGGCGACCTGATCGGCGCACTGGTGATCATCGGCATCACCTTTGTGCTGGCGGGTAACCTGCCGGGCCTGCTGGAAGTGCTGGTGCTGTCGCGCCTGAATCTGGCGCAAGGCAGCGCTTACGCGACCACCACCTTGCTGTCGTACACCATCGCCGGCATCGGTTTTGTCTCCACCTTGTCCGCCCTGGGCGTGAGCTGGGACAAGTTGCAGTGGCTGGTGGCCGCGCTGTCGGTGGGCCTCGGCTTCGGGATGCAGGAGATCTTCGCCAACTTCATCTCCGGCATCATGATTCTCTTCGAGCGTCCGGTGCGCATCGGCGACACGATCACCATCGGCGCCCTGTCCGGCACCGTCAGCAAGATCCGGATCCGGGCCACGACCATCACCGACTTCGACCGCAAGGACATCATTGTCCCGAACAAGACATTCATCACCGGGCAACTGATCAACTGGTCGCTCACCGACACCATCACCCGCGTGACGCTGAAACTGGGCGTCGATTACGGCTCGGACCTGGACCTGGTCCGCGACCTGCTGCTCAAGGCGGCGCAGGACAACCCGCGCGTACTGAAAGAGCCGGCGCCGCTCGTGTACTTCCTCAACTTCGGAGAAAGCACGCTGGATCACGAACTGCGCATGCACGTGCGGGACCTGGGCGACCGCAACCCGGTGCTGGACGAGATCAACCGCTTCATCAACAAGGAATTCAAGCGCCAGAACATCAACATCTCGTTCCGCCAGATGGAGGTGTACCTGAAGAACCTGCAAGGGCAGGAATACAAAATGGTGCCTATCGAAGCCGAACCCAAACCGGTCTCCGATCCCGACCCGGTGCCTGCCGCGCCTAAAGACGCGCCCGAGCCGCCAGACGTCAAACTCGACTGATGCGCTAAATCCCAGCAGAATGGTCGGACATTCTGCTGGAGGCATCCCTTGAAAGCCCTCGACGAACTGACCTTCGACAACCGCTTCGCCCGCCTCGGCGATGCGTTCTCCACCACCGTATTGCCTGAACCGATTGCCGAGCCCCGCTTGGTGGTGGCAAGCGATGCTGCCCTGGCATTACTGGATCTGGCCCCTGAACAGGCGCAAACGCCCCTGTTCGCGGAGGTGTTCAGCGGTCACAAACTGTGGGAGGAAGCCGATGCGCGAGCGATGGTGTATTCCGGTCATCAGTTCGGTTCGTACAACCCGCGCCTGGGTGATGGTCGCGGGCTGTTGCTGGGCGAGGTGTATAACGATGCCGGCGAGCATTGGGACTTGCACCTCAAGGGCGCCGGGCAGACGCCTTACTCACGCATGGGGGATGGCCGCGCCGTGCTGCGCTCCTCGATTCGCGAGTTCCTGGCGTCCGAGGCGCTGCACGCGCTGGGCATTCCCAGCAGCCGTGCGGCCTGCGTGATTGGCTCGTCGACCCCGGTCTGGCGTGAAACCCAGGAACGCGCCGCCATGGTGCTGCGCCTGGCGAAAAGTCATGTGCGCTTTGGCAGTTTTGAATATTTTTTCTACACCAAACAGCCCGAAGAGCTGAAAGCGCTGGCCGATCACGTGCTGGCGCTGCACTACCCCCACGCCCTCGAACAGCCGGAACCGCATCTGGCGATGTTCACTGAAATCGTCGAACGCAATGCCGAGCTGATCGCCAAATGGCAGGCTTACGGTTTTTGCCACGGGGTGATGAACACCGACAACATGTCGATTCTGGGCATCACCTTCGACTTCGGGCCGTTCGCGTTTCTGGACGATTTCGATCAGGCGTTCATCTGCAATCACTCGGATCACGAAGGGCGTTATTCCTTCAGCAATCAGGTGCCCATTGCCCAGTGGAACCTCAGCGCGCTGGCGCAGGCCTTGACGCCGTTCATCAAGGTGGAAGCGTTGCGCGAAGCGATCGGCCTGTTCTTGCCGTTGTATCAGGCCCATTACCTGGACCTGATGCGTCGCCGGCTCGGCCTGACCACCGCCGAAGATGAGGACAGCGAGATCGTGAGCCGCCTGCTGCAATTGATGCAGAACAGCGGCGTGGATTACACCCTGTTCTTCCGCCGATTGGGCGATGACGCACCCGAAGTAGCGGTACGCCGACTGCGCGATGATTTCGTCGACATGGCCGGTTTCGATGCCTGGGCCGAGGTCTACCTTGCTAGGGTCGCCCGTGAAGACGCGGGCACCCAGGCAGACCGTCAAGCGCGCATGCACGCGGTCAACCCGCTTTATATCCTGCGCAACTACCTCGCCCAACGCGCCATCGAAGCCGCCGAAAAAGGCGACTACGACGAAGTCCGCCGATTGCATCAGGTCTTGAACAGCCCGTTCGAGGAGCAGCCGGGCATGGAGAGCTATGCCCAGCGGCCACCGGATTGGGGCAAGCATCTGGAGATCAGTTGTTCGTCTTGAGCACTTGGTTAGCAGGTCAGGGTAGGCCAGCGGTGGACCGGGAAGATGCAGCGTTGACCTTGCTCATGGCGCCAGCGATGCCAGCCGACTCAACGGTGGCTGGTGCGTGGTCGAACTTCTTACGTCTGAACATGAGTTCCATCATTTCGAATAGGGTCATGAATTTGGGTTCTTTCTGTTGGAGAGGACTTTTCTCGTCTCTCATGTCGGCTAGCGCCTTTGCCTCATAATCGTCCGGGTATTCGACCTGCTCTATAAGCGGTAAAGATCGGTAATGAGCTGCAATCTCTGCGTAGAAGTTGGGCGTTTTACCCCCGTTGGTCGCCGACTCTATATTTTTGTCACGAAACAGCGCCTCTCTCCAGCGGCTCTCCATACCGCTGATAGCATACGATGCAGCACGCCGCTCGTTCACGGTATAGGAGCCACTCTCATCGTAAACAATTAAATTCAATTGCTCCCTTGAAAGACCTCCGAAGGGGTTTTTAACACTTTGATCTTGCTGAGCGCGCCGCACGACATACTCGGTGGCCAAACTTGCTCTATCCAGCAAATCAGGATCATCGGTCTTGGGCACATACGCGTTGTGCACGTTCTGCTGCGCATGATAGGCATCACCGCCTATTTGATTCAGTAATCTACTCGCCTCCGCAGCAAGCTCGCGCCGATCAAAACGAGCATCCCTGATCTGCGCCCGCGCAGCACTTTCTCCAAGTTGCCGCGCCAGTGTAGATATCTTTAATTCACTTGAATCGCCTGCCACCTCTGTAGCTGGTTGCTTAAGCAGACCGGTGGCAGGCTTTGCTTTATCCACACTACTGTTCACCACAGATGTGCTGGAACTTAAATAATGAACATTGCTGATCATAGGCGAATCTCCTACTGCAAGTGGAAGCAGCCTGAATAGCCTCCCCTCATGAAAACACCTCATGCTGACAAGCCATCCAGCCTGGGATCAGTGACTATCGCATCGTGAACTCAACGGCCCACGCGTGCGTAGCCGGGTTGGTCGATGTAACTCTCACGTCGCAACGGGCCCCACCACTGGCGTCGGCACTTTTATTCCACTTTGGCGCAACGCCACGGCCTGGAAGCTTCAAATAGCTGGTTTTAAATTTGCAGACTTTACCGCCAGACTTGTACTGAAATACCACTGTCGTTACATCGGGCGACAATGAGCCTGTAACCTTGTAATTGTCCGATTCTCCAGCCTTTACTTCTCCCTTGGGCTTTGGCTGGGCCTCTGAGTAACTGTATGCACTGCTACCTGTTACGTCATAAATGGCATCGCTAGCGCCATTATTCTTGAACACCACTTGCACCTCCGGCCCGGCCTGTGCCACGCCGACAGTAATCAATGCAGATACAACCGTAATACCTACTGCGCAATTTTTAATTTTCATTAGATAAGTCTTTTTCTTATTTATAGTTAATACACGCACACTCAACGGCGCACGCATTCGATAGATGTGTTTTAAAAACCAGATTAGATCCAACAGTCACTGACCAATAAATCCCTAAGATTCATGAACGCCAATTCATGAAAAAAAGGCTATCGACAGCGAGTAATACGCGCAACTACCCGAACGAGCGGAACGTTCGGGTAGTTAATGCGGAAAATAAAGCGCAGGTTTTAACGCAGCAGCCAATCAAGTCCCATCGCCACATGTTCCTGGGTGCTGTCGACCAGGGGCAATGGACTGTCTACGCCTTCAAGCAGCAGGCCGATTTCGGTGCAGCCGAGAATGGCCACTTCGGCGCCGTCGTCGCGCAGTGTTTCGAGCACGCCCAGGTAGAAGCGGCGAGCCTGTTGATGAAACTCACCCCGGCACAGCTCGGCGAAGATGATGCGGTCGATTTCGGTCATGGCAGCGCGGGTCGGCAGCAGCGTTTCGATGCCGAAGCGTTCTGCCAGACGGCGGGCGTAGAAGTCCTCCTGCATGGTGAAGCGCGTGCCCAGCAGTGCCGCTGTCGACACGTTGCGCTGGCGCAGGGCCTGGCCGACCGCATCACCGATATGCAAGAGCGGGATGCTGACGGCGGCTTCGATGGCGCTTGCCACTTTGTGCATGGTGTTGGTGGCCAGCAACAGGGCGCTGGCACCGGCCTGTTCCAGACCGCGCGCGGCGTCGGCCAGTTGTGCGCCGGCCTGCGCCCAATCGCCGGCCTTCTGCAACGCGGCGATCCCGGCAAAGTCCACCGAGTGCAAAAGAATGGGTGCCGAATGCAGCCCACCCCGGCGGTCACGCACGCCCTCATTGAGCCACTTGTAGTACGTGGCCGTGGATTCCCAGCTCATCCCGCCTAACACGCCCAGGGTTTGCATGCCGTTTCCCTCCCATCCGTCGTGACTGCAGGCTAGGCGGATCTGACCATGCCGGCCACATACAGACGTCGAACAACCGGCCGGTACAGTCCGCCATGCGGTTGATAATTGCCGGCGACGCCACCACGTTAGTGGGCATTACCCCTTTGAGGCGCCTGCCATGTCTGAATCCCTGATGATCCCTTGCCCGCACTGCAACGGGCTGAACCGGATTCCCGCCGATCGCCTCGGCGACCAACCCAAATGTGGTCGATGCAAGCAACAGGTGTTGCTGGGCAAGCCGTTCAATCTGACCGAGGGCGATTACGCCAGCCAGATCAAGGGCGACCTGCCGCTGTTGGTGGATGTGTGGGCCGAGTGGTGCGGACCGTGCAAGTCATTCGCGCCGACCTTCGAGCAGGCCGCCGCCCAGCTCTCGGGGCGCTGCAGACTGGCCAAACTGGACAGCGAGGCCAATCAGCAGCTGTCAGCGCAACTGGGCATTCGTTCGATCCCGAGTCTGATTCTGTTCAAGAACGGCCGTGAAGTGGCACGACAAAGCGGGGCACTGCCGCTGCAACAACTGACTGCCTGGTTGAGCAGCCAAGGGATCTGAGTGCCGCCCGGAAACACGGCGAAACCTGATTGAAGTGCGTTGCCGCTGGCCGTCGTAGGACGGGTCTGAAAACGCCGTTTGGCGCGCAGGGTCGCGCGTTTAGCGCCTACGATGTGCTCTTCGCAGAGCATCTTGGAGTGGGCAGCGATGACGTTTGTAGTCAGGGAAGGCGATTCAACGAGCACCGGCGGCTTTGTGTTGAAAGCATCGGGCCGTCAGCTGTGTGATGAGCGCCGGCTGGCGCGCATGGGGGATCCGGTGTGGTGCGCGGTCTGCCAGCGCGTGGGCTTCATTGCCCAGGGCAATCCCACCTATATCGATGACTTCATGGCGGTGGCGACCCACGGGCAAACGGTTCGCTGTGATTGTCCCGCCGATGAACACCGGCTGATCGCCAGTCAGGTCGAGGTCACGGCCGACATGGATGCATCAATCGCCATTCCGGCAGACCAAGCCAAGGCCGCACAGAAAGCGGCCAGAAAGTTGAACGCCGCTATCAGCGACGGCTCGCTCAGGCTGCAACGCCCGTGACGCTCGAACCGACCTGAACCTCAGCCAGCGTTGTTTTCCAGGTACTGATGCAGCTCCATGAACTGCTGCGTCAGTTTGTGCCGCAGATCAAGGTGGATCAGCGGCATGTTGGCCTGGTGCGACTCACGCATCTTGACTGAGCTGTTGAGGTAAACGGGCAGGACCGGCAGCCCTTCGGCGATCAGTTCGTCCAGCATCTGCTGCGGCAGGCTGGCACGGGGCTGGAACTGGTTGACGATAATCCCCTCCACGATCAGCGCCTCGTTGTGGTCCTCTTTCAACTCCTCAATTTCCTTGAGCAGGCCATACAGCGCCTGACGGGAGAAGCTGTCGCAGTCAAACGGGATCAGCACCCGGTCCGCCGCAATCAACGCCGACACCGCGTAGAAATTCAGCGCGGGCGGCGTGTCGATGTAGATCCGTTCGTAATCCTCATCCAGCTCGTCGAGCAATTTGCGCAGCTTGTTGATCTTGTGCTTGGCCTCAAGCTTGGGCTGCAGATCAGCCAGCTCGGGGGTAGCGGTCACCACATGCAGATTGTCGAAGGGCGTTTCGTAGATATCGACCTGGTTTTTCCTGGCGACCGGTCCGGACGACAGGGTTTGCTTGAAGAAATCGGCGATGCCCATGGGAATATTGTCGCCGGTGAGGCCGGTCAGGTACTGGGTCGAATTGGCCTGCGCATCAAGATCGATCAACAACGTCCGATACCCTTCATAGGCACTGACCGCCGCAAGGTTGCAGGCGATGCTGGATTTTCCAACGCCGCCCTTTTGATTGAACACCACGCGCCGCATGAAACGACCTCCTTGTTGCTGTGTGCTGTGAAGGCCGGCGAGCGGCCCGATGAATGGCTTCGAGTCTATGCAATACGGATGACGGCCGCGAGTTTTAGGGAAATTTCTGACAACCGGACTTGCGCGCTTAATGCGTCAATGAACCACAACAGGGCCCCACATGAAGCGTCACGCCTTGCAGTAGTACAGAGTTTTGTAAACCCGGGATGTGTAACTGCGTTTGCCACTGCGCAGCTCGACCGGGATAATGCGCGCCACTCGGTGATAGCGCCGCGCCATGGCTGGTGTCACTTCGGCTCACTGCCGAAGTTGGAAGTGCCCACATGGGCGGGAAGATAATTCGTGATCAGTTTCAACATTGCACAATGGCGTGCCTGGGCCCCGGGCCTGACTTGCGTAGACGATTGGCAGCGCTGGAGCCAGCACCCGACCCAGGTCGAGAGCGGCGACCAGATGCCCGACGTCTCGTTTCTGCCCGCCATTCATCGGCGCCGACTGGGTCGCCTGGCCCGAATGGCGTTCAGCGTAGGCTGGCCGCTGGCGCAAGGGCAGCAGCAACTGCCGCTGGTGTTTGTGTCCCGTCACGGCGAAACACCGCGCACCTTCGAGATCCTCAGCGATCTGGCGGCCAACCAACCGTTATCGCCCACGCAATTCAGCCTCTCGGTGCATAACGCCGTCATCGGCCTGTGGTCGATCCTGCGCGGCGAAACCAGTGAAATGACCGCGCTGGCCTGCGCCGGTGATGGCCTCGAACACGGCGTCATCGAAGCGGTGGCCATGCTCGCCGAAGGTGCGCCTGCCGTGCTGCTGGTGGTGGCGGAGGAAACCCCTCCCGCCGCCTACGCCCCCTGGGTAGACGACGTGCCGTTTGCGTACGCGCTCGGGTTGCTGCTGACCCCAGGGGATCAGTGGCAGCTGTCACTCAGCGCCCACGCCCCCCAGCCATCAGACGCCATGCGCGATAAATGGCCGCACCCGCTCAACCTTTTACGCGCGCTGTCGACACAGCAGAGCGCCTTGCAACATCCCTGGAAGAGTCGGCTATGGAACTGGCAACGCAACCATTGAGCAAATACCGCGGCACCTATTACTGGCGCCTGCTGGCCACTGCTGCAAGTTTTGCTCTGTTCGGGCTGGGCGGCCTGTGCCTGCGCGTGCTGGTTTTTCCCCTGCTCTCCTGCTTGCCCGGCGATGCGCAGCGCCATCAACAGCGTGCTCGCCATACCATCAGCCGGCTGTTCTGGCTGTTCATTCGTTTCATGGCCCGCGCCGGCGTGCTGACCTATGACGTGCAAGGCGCTGAGCGTCTCGGGCGTCCCGGCCAGATGATCATCGCCAACCACCCGTCCCTGATCGACGTGGTGTTTCTCATCGGCCTGGTGCGTGACGCCAACTGCGTGGTCAAGCAAAGCCTGTGGCAGAACGCGTTTACCCGCGGCCCTGTCCGCTCGACCGGCTATATCAGCAACGACGGCAGCCTGGACATGCTCGACACCGCGGCTCAGGCGCTGCGAGACGGCCAGACCCTGATCATCTTCCCCGAAGGCACACGCACCCAGCCCGGCCAGCCGCCAGCGTTTCATCGCGGTGGCGCGGCCATTGCGTTGCGCGGGGCGAAGGTGATTACCCCGGTGACCATCCACGTGTCGCCCACCACCCTGACCAAGGCAGAGCCCTGGTATCGCATTCCGTTACGTCGGGTTCATTTCCAGCTGCGCGTGGGGGCTGACATCGACCCCCACGCCTTTTCGGCAATAGGCCCGGCGCCTGTGGCATCGCGCAAGCTCAACGACTTTCTGCATCACTACTACATCAAGGAGCTCGCCACAGATGAGCGATCTGCATCAGGACATTAAGCAGTTGATCATCGACGCCTTGGGCCTCGAAGACATCAGCACCCACGACATCGGCAACGACCAGACACTGTTTGGCGAAGGCCTGGGCCTGGACTCGGTGGACGCACTGGAACTGGGTCTGGCCATCCAGAAACGCTACGGCATCAGGATCGATGCCGACGCCAAAGACACACGCAACCACTTCACCAGCGTGGACACCCTTGCGGCGTTCGTCAGCGCTCGCCAAGCGGCTTGAGGACAGAACATGCAAACCCGTGAAGACATCTTCGAAACCCTGCGCACCGCGCTGGTTGAGTTGTTCGAACTTGAACCTGAACGAGTCACGCTCCACGCCAACCTGTATCAGGATTTGGAGATTGACAGCATCGACGCGGTCGACCTCATCGACCACATCAAACGCAAGACCGGCAAGAAAATCGCCGCTGAGGAGTTCAAGGCCGTGCGCACCGTCAACGACGTGGTCGAGGCGGTTTATCGTCTGGTCAACACCGCCGCATGAATCGCCTGGTCGGCCTGATCCTGGTGTTGGCGGGGGTGCTCTATCCCTTCGCCGTGTACTTCGGCATGGGGCATTTCTCCCCCTGGCAGTTCGCACTGTTGCTGGGCACCTTGTGGGCGGCGCGGGCACTGACCGGTGAGCGACGTTCCGGCAGCCTGGGCATGGCGCTGGTCGCCATCGGCTTTTGTCTGGTGCTGGCGATTGTCGACAGCCCTGTGCTGCTGCGCTGGTACCCGGTGCTGATCAGCGGCTTCATGCTGAGCCTGTTCGGCCTGAGCCTCTTGCACGGCATGCCGCTGGTGGAACGCCTGGCGCGCCTCACTGACCCGGTCTTGCCCGACCGCGCGATCCCGTACACACGCCGGGTGACAGAGGTGTGGTGCGGTTTTTTTCTGCTTAACGGGATGATTGCCGCCGGGTTGACGCTCTGGGCGCCGCTGTCCTGGTGGGCGTTGTACACAGGCCTCATCGCCTACGGCTTGATGGGGATGCTGTTCGCCGGCGAATGGCTGCTTCGTCAACGAGTACGAGGACGCCCATGAGCTGGATAGACCTTGAGCACCTGCTGCTCGAAGCACACCACGAACGTGCGGTGACTCACCTGCCCGCCGTGGATCACGCACAGTTTCGCCTGACCGTCCTGGGCATTGCCGGCGGCCTGATCGAGCGCAAGGTCAAACGCATCGCCGTTCACCTGGAAGATGCCGGCGAGTTGGCCGTGGCCCTCTTCGGCGCATGGCGTGCAGGCGTCGAAGTCCTGTTGCCCGCCGATCTGCAGGCGCCCACCCGCGAGCGGTGGTCCGGCCAGGTTGACCTGTGGCTGACCGACCGCCCCGATGACGTGTCGCTCGATACGCTACTGGCCGAGCCGCTGTTGCCCGCCGCGCTGAATCTGGATCAGTGCGTGCTGAGCCTGTGCACGTCTGGCTCCAGCGGCGAGCCCAAGCTCATTGAAAAGCGTCTGCGGCAGCTGGCCAATGAGGTTGGCAGCCTGGAGCGTCTGTGGGGTGCCGACCTGGGGAACGCGTGCATGATCGGCAGCGTCGCCACCCAGCACATTTATGGCCTGCTGTTCCGCGTCCTGTGGCCGCTGTGCGCCGGGCGCAGTTTCGTGCGCAAGCAGTTGCCGTTCCCTGAGGACTTGCAGCGGGTCAGCCACGAACACGCCACGTTCGCGTGGGTCGCGAGCCCGGCCTTGCTCAAGCGCATGGGCGACAACCTCGACTGGCCCGGCCTGCGGGCGGTGCGCCGGGTGTTTTCGTCCGGCGGCGCGCTGCCGTTCGAGGCCGCCGAGCGCCTGCATGCCCGGCTGGACCAATGGCCGACCGAGATCCTTGGCAGCTCCGAGACCGGCGGCATCGCCTGGCGTCGAGGCGACCGACTGTGGCGCGCGTTCGAAGGCGTGCAACTGAGCCAGGACAGCGACGGCGCGCTGCGTGTCGAATCGCCGTACCTGCCGGTGGATCATGTGGAACAGACCGCCGATGCCGCACGGTTCACCCCGGACGGCCGCTTTGAATTGCTCGGCCGTCTCGACCGCATTGTGAAGCTGGAAGAGAAACGGGTTTCGCTGCCGCTGCTCGAGCACGCGCTGGTGCAGCATGAGTGGGTCAGCGAGGCGCGGCTGGGCGTTGTCCTGGAAAACCGCGCGTCACTGGGCGCCCTTGTCGTGCTCAGCCAGCGCGGCGTACAGGCACTGCGCAATCAAGGGCGGCGCACGCTGACCCAAACCCTGCGCCAGCACCTCGCCCCTCATTGCGAAGCCCTGGCCCTGCCGCGTCGCTGGCGTCTGCTGAGCCAGCTGCCGGTCAACCCACAGGGCAAGCTGCCCCAGGCGCAGATCGATGCGCTGCTCATGACGCCGCGCGTGCAGGAGCCCGAACTGGTCGCACAGCGCCAGGTCGAGGACGAATTGCGTCTGGATTTGGTCGTGCCGCTGGATCTGGCGCACTTCAGCGGCCATTTCCCGACCACGCCCATTCTGCCCGGCGTGGTGCAAGTCGACTGGGCGATCAACCTGGCGCAACGGCTGCTGCCGGTGCCACCCAGGTTCGCCGGCATGGAAGTGCTCAAATTCCAGCAACTGGTACGCCCCGGTGACCACATCACCCTGACCCTGCGCTTTGATCCCGAGCGCGGAAAACTGTACTTCGCCTACCACAGCGGCGACCTGCCCTGCTCCAGTGGACGGATCTTGCTGGAGGCGGCTTATGCTTAACGTGAACCCGCGCGGCAGCGCTGGACCTGCAACCCATTCCGGTGGGAGCGGACCTGTCCGCGAAGGGGCCGGTGCAGTCGCCAGATATTCATCGTGTGACCCAATGTCTTCGCGGACAGGTCCGCTCCCACGGGGATTGCATTTGTATGCATAACCCCTGCGCCATCATCCCGGTGTACAACCACGAACTGGCCGTGCCCGCCGTCGTGCAGGAGCTGCTGGACGCGGGCCTGCCGTGCGTGCTGGTCGACGACGCCAGCAGCCCGGCCTGCGCGGTCGTCTTGAAAGCCCTGGCCGAACGGGACAGCGTGTTTCTCGTCGTGCTGCCCGCCAACCAGGGCAAAGGCGGCGCAGTCATGGCCGGGCTGCGTGAAGCGGCCCGCCTGGGTTTCAGCCATGCCCTGCAGGTCGATGCAGACGGCCAGCACAATCTGAACGACATCGCCCTGTTTCTCGACCAGTCGCGCTCGCACCCGCAGTCGCTGATCTGTGGTTACCCGCAATACGACGCCAGCGTGCCAAAAGGCCGCTTATACGCGCGTTACCTGACCCACGTCTGGGTCTGGATCAACAGCCTGTCGCTGCAAATCCCCGATTCGATGTGCGGCTTTCGCGTCTATCCGCTCACGCCGGTGCTGCACCTGATCAACACCGTGAACCTGGGCAAACGCATGGATTTCGATCCGGAAATCCTCGTGCGTCTATCGTGGCGCAACCAGCCCATGCGCTGGCTGCCGACCAAGGTCCATTACCCGAAAGACGGGCTGTCGCACTTTCGCCTGTTCCACGACAACGCCCTGATTTCGAAAATGCACACCAAGCTGTTCTTCGGCATGTTGGGCCGCTTCCCGCTGATTCTGTGGCGGCGGTGGTTACCATGAGCGAGACCGAACAGCATTGGGCTGCACACAAAGAACGCGGCAGTTTCGTGCTGATGAAATACACCGCCCTGGCCGTCAAACTGCTGGGCCGACGCGTGCTGAGCCCGGTGCTGCACGGCATCGTGCTGTACTTTTTCCTGTTCGGTCGCAGCGCCCGGCAAAGCGCCTGGCAATACCAGCAACGGCTGGCAGACTGGGCCGAGCGCCCGGATCTGCGGCCAACCCGCTGGCGGGTGTTCAAGCAGTTCATGGCGTTCGCCGACGCGCTGCTGGACAAGCTCGACGTGTGGAACGGCAAGCTCGGTATCGAGCACATCGACATCGTCGACCCCGCAGGCTTGCGCAGCCAGTTACGCGGCGAGCGCGGGCAAATGCTGGTGGGCGCGCATCTGGGTAACCTGGAAGTGTGTCGCGCGCTGGCAGAACTGGGCGAAAAAGTGACCATGAATGTGTTGGTCCACACCAAGCACGCCGAGGGCTTCAATCGTCTGTTGGGCGAAGCCGGTGCGACCAACCTGCGCCTGATTCAGGTCAGCGAACTGGACCCGGCCATCATGCTGCAACTGAGTCAGCGGCTGGATCGCGGCGAGTGGCTGGCGATTGCCGGCGACCGCGTCCCGTTGCGCGGCGCACGCAATGCCCGGGTCGATTTCCTCGGGCATCCGGCGGCGTTTCCCCAAGGCCCGTGGCTGCTGGCCGGCCTGCTGAAATGCCCGATCAACCTGATTTTCTGCCTCAAGGGCGCCAGCGGCTACCGGGTGATTCTCGAGCCGTTCGCCGACGCCATCCACTGGCGCCGAAGTGATCGCACAGAGGTGATCGCCCAATGGACCCAGCGCTACGCCGACCGTCTCGCGCACTACTGCCTGCAAGCACCCAGGCAGTGGTTCAACTTCTACCCGTTCTGGACATCCGATGACGAACCCCGCACCTGACCCGATCATCTTCGGCGAACGCCCCTTGAGCATTGAGGACGTGCTGGCCCTGTCCAATCGCCAGCGCCCCACGGCGCTGCAGCAGGACGACGACTACCGTGAGCGGATCGCCAAAGGGGCGCGGTTCCTGGATTCGTTGCTGGACAAGGAAGGCGTGATCTACGGCGTGACCACCGGCTACGGCGATTCCTGCGTGGTGGCCGTGCCGTTGCAGCACGTCGAAGCGCTGCCGCGTCATCTCTATACCTTCCACGGCTGCGGGCTGGGCAAACTGCTGGACGCCCAGGCCACGCGCGCGGTGCTGGCGGCGCGCCTGCGTTCGTTGTGCCACGGCGTGTCCGGCGTGCGCTTCGAGTTGCTGGTGCGGCTGCAGGCGTTTCTCGATCACGACATCCTGCCGCTGATCCCCGAAGAAGGCTCGGTGGGTGCCAGCGGCGATCTGACGCCGCTGTCTTACGTGGCCGCGACCCTGTCCGGCGAGCGCGAAGTGATGTTCGACGGCGAGCGGCGTCAGTCCGCCGATGTGCATCGGCAATTGGGCTGGGAGCCGCTGGTGCTGCGCCCGAAAGAAGCGCTGGCGCTGATGAACGGCACCGCGGTGATGACCGGCCTGGCCTGTCTCGCGTTCGCCCGCGCCCAGTATCTGCTGCAACTGGCGACACGCATCACGGCGCTGAACGTGGTGGCGCTGCAGGGCAACCCGGAGCATTTCGACGAGCGCCTGTTCGCCGCCAAGCCGCATCCGGGGCAGATGCAAGTCGCCGCGTGGCTGCGCGAGGATCTGGCGATCAACGCGCCGACTGCGCCGCTGCATCGCCTGCAGGACCGCTATTCCCTGCGCTGTGCGCCCCATGTGCTGGGCGTGCTCGCGGACAGCCTGAACTGGCTGCGCAGCTTCATCGAAATCGAGCTCAACAGCGCCAACGACAACCCGATCATCGACGCCGAGGCCGAGCGCGTATTGCACGGTGGCCATTTCTACGGTGGGCACATCGCCTTTGCCATGGACAGCCTGAAGAACCTGGTGGCTAACGTCGCCGACCTGCTGGACCGTCAACTCGCCCTGCTGGTGGACGAACGCTATAACCACGGTTTGCCGGGCAATCTGTCCGGGGCACCGGCTGATCGGGCGATGATCAACCATGGTTTCAAGGCGGTGCAGATCGGCACCAGCGCCTGGACCGCCGAGGCCTTGAAAAACACCATGCCAGCCAGTGTCTTTTCGCGCTCCACCGAATGCCACAACCAGGACAAGGTCAGCATGGGCACCATCGCCGCCCGCGACGCCATCCGCGTGCTGGAGCTGACTGAGCAAGTTGCCGCTGCCACGCTGATTGCCGCCAATCAGGGTGTGTGGCTGCGCAGCCGCGTGACCGACGCACGGCCATTGCCGCCGGTGCTGGCCGCCATGCACGAACAGCTGCGCGAGGACTTCCCGCCCGTGATCGAAGACCGCGCGCTGGAAGGCGAGCTGCGCCTGTGCCTGAAACGCATCGCCGACCAACACTGGAGGCTGCATGCGTAGCAAAGGCGTGATCCATGCCGACAGCGAAGTGCTGGTGCCCTTCTTCGACGTTGATTCGCTGAACATCGTCTGGCACGGCCACTACGTGAAATACCTCGAAGTGGCGCGCTGTGCGTTGCTGGACAAACTCGGTCATGACTACAACCAGATGCGCGACTCCGGCTACGCGTGGCCGGTGATAGATCTTCAACTGCGCTACGTGCGCGGCGCGGTGTTCGGCCAGCGCCTGAACGTGCGCGCCAGCCTCGTGGAATGGGAAAACCGCTTGAAAATCGATTACCTGATCACCGACCTCACAACCGGCGAGCGCATGACCCGCGCCAGCACCACCCAGGTTGCGGTAAGCATCGCCAGCCGGGAAATGCAGCTGGCATCGCCCAAGGTCTTCGTCGATCTCGTTCAAAAGGCCCTGTCATGAGCGCGCTGCGTCACACCTTCCTGGCCCTGCTGCTGGTTGCTCTTGCACCGCTGGCCCAGGCGTTTGATCTGGCCCGGTTAAGCGAGCAACTGGCCAAACCTACGGTGATCCACGGCGGCTTCGTTCAGGAAAAACACCTGCGCGCCCTGCCCCAGCCGCTGACCAGCAAGGGCAATTTCGTACTGGCCAAAGATCATGGCTTGCTGTGGCTGCTCGACAGCCCGATCAAGCAGGATTACCGCATCACCGCCGCCGGTATCGCCCGTCGTGACAACGACGCGCACGGCGGCTGGCAAATGGTCCCGAACAAGAGCGCCGGGGCCGAGCAAAACCGTCTGTTTATCGCCGTTCTGCAAGGCGACAGCAGCGGGCTGCAGCGGGACTTCGAGCTGCAACTGAGCGGTGACGCCCAGGCCTGGAAGCTGACACTGGTGCCACGCTCGCTGCTGCTCAAGCAGGTCTTCACCCAGATCAACATCGACGGCGGTGCCTTGGTGCAACGCATCGAACTGCTGGAGACCCAGGGTGACAGCACCCTGTTGAAGATGGTCGACAGCAGCGCCGCCCAACCGCTGACCGATGCGGAGCGCGCAGACTTTGCCGAGTGAACGCCTGCTGCCGCGCCTGTTCCTGATCATCCTGCTGGCGGTGCTGGCCGTGGCCGGCTGGCAATGGCGCGACGGCGCGCCCTTGTCGGCCAACCTCATGGATCTGGTGCCCGGCAACAGCCCGGATGCTCTTGAGTTGCGCGCCGAGCAGCGCATGCAGGCACCGCTGAACCGGGAAATGCTGGTGCTGGTGGGCCACGCCGACCGGGAAAAAGCGCTGCTGCTGGCGAAACAATTGAGCGATCAATGGCAAGCCACCGGGCTGTTCGAGAAGGTGCAGTGGAACTTACAGGCCGATCTGCCGGCGCTCCGCGAGCAACTGCTGCGCGGCCGTCTGTCGATGCTGGCAGCGAAGGATCGCCAGCAGTTGATTGGCGATCCCAAGGCGTTCATCCAGCAGCGGATCAAAAGCCTGTTCGACCCGTTCGGCGGTTTCAGTCTGGTGCCAAGCCAGGACGACTGGCTGGGGCTGACCGGCCGCATCCAGAACAGCCAGCCGGCGCGCGGGTCGGTGCAACTGGACATCGGCAGCGGCGCGCTGATCGCCCAGGCCGACGGCAAAAGCTGGGTGCTGCTGCGTGCGCGGACCCAGGCCGATGCCTTCGACATGCGCCTGCCGATCAAGGTCGCCGACCTGCTCGACAGCGCCCGCGTCGACGCCGGCAAGATCGACGCTCAGTTGCTGGCGGCCAGCGGCTTGCTGTACGCCGCCAACGGCCAACAACAGGCCGCGCGGGAAATCACCTGGGTCGGCGGCGGCGCCACGCTGGGCATTCTGGCATTGCTGCTGTTGGCGTTCCGGCGCTGGCGAGTGTTGCTGGCCTTTCTGCCGGTCATGGTCGGCATGCTGTTTGGCGCCGTCATGTGCGTGGCGCTGTTTGGCAACATGCACGTGATGACCCTGGTGCTGGGGTCCAGCCTGATCGGCGTCGCGGTGGATTACCCCCTGCACTACCTGTCGAAAAGCTGGAGCCTGAACCCTTGGCGCAGCTGGCCAGCGCTGCGCATGACCCTGCCCGGCCTGACGCTGAGTCTGGCCACCAGTTGCATCGGTTATCTGGCGCTGGCCTGGACGCCATTTCCGGCCCTGACCCAGATTGCCGTGTTCTCGGCCGCCGGGTTGCTCGGCGCGTATCTCACCGCCGTTTGCCTGCTGCCGGCGCTGCTCAAGGGCGTCGAGTTGCGTCCCGCGCAGTGGCCGCTGCGCATGGCCGAGCGACTGCTGGGCTGGCGTGAAGCGCTGCTGCGCAAGATCCCTACGCCTGCCCTGCTGGCGCTGCTGATGATCTTTTGCGCCGCCGGCTTGTGGCAGCTCACGACCAAAAACGACATTCGGCAGTGGATCGCTGCACCCCCGTCGCTCACCGATCAGGCGCGCGCGGTCGCTCGCATCACCGGCTACCAGCCCACCAGCCAGTTCTTTCTGGTGCGCGGCAAGGATCAGCAACAGTTACTTGAGCGCCAGGCCGCGCTCAGTCAGCGTCTCGATCAGTGGGTGAATCTCGGCCAGCTGCAAGGCTATCTGTCGCTCAATCAACTGGTGGCGACGACAACCGATCAAATAAAGACCCGGGATGCACTCGCGGCATTGCCCGCACTCTGGGCGCCGCTGACAACGCTCGGCGTGCCGGTCCAGGCGCTGAACGCCGAACTCGACACGCTGCGCGCCCTTCCCGTTCAGGACATCGACAGCGCGCTGTCAGGTCCCTTGGCCGAACCCTGGCGCACACTCTGGCTGGGTAAGACCGACGACGGCGTCGCCGGCATTGTCAGCTTGCAGGGCTTGAATGACGCCACGCTGCTGCGCGCTGAAGCCCAAGGGCTGGAAGGCGTACAGCTGGTGGATCGATTGGGCGACCTGAATGCCGTGTTCGCCGACACCCAAATCAGCGCTGCGGAATTGAAGCTGCTGTCGTGCCTGTTGATCGTGGCGATGCTGATCGTCCCGTTCGGGCTTGGCGGCGCGCTGCGGGTCATTGCGCTGCCCTTGCTGGCGGCGTTGTGCAGCCTGGCGAGCCTGGGCTGGCTCGGGCAACCCCTGACGCTGTTCAGCGTGTTCGGCCTGCTGCTGGTCACGGCGATCAGCGTTGATTACGCCATCCTCATGCGCGAGCAGATCGGCGGGGCGGCCGTCAGCCTGCTCGGCACGCTGCTGGCCGCCGCAACCACCTGGTTATCGTTCGGGCTGCTGGCCGTTTCCAGCACCCCGGCCGTCAGCAACTTCGGGCTGTCGGTCAGCCTGGGGTTGGCCTTCAGTTTCATTCTCGCCCCGTGGGCAGGTCGTCATTGCAATGCGCAAACATCGCCACTCACGCACAAGGACACCCCGTGCCACTAGCTGAAATGGAAATTCGCCAGGTCGTCGTGATCGGTGCCGGCCCTGCCGGCGCCATCGCTGCGGCGCTGCTCAAACGTCAAGGCCACGATGTACTGGTGATCGAGCGCCAGCTGTTTCCCCGGTTCTCCATCGGCGAAAGCCTGCTGTCGCACTGCCTGGATTTCGTCGAAGAAGCCGGGATGCTGGACGCGGTTCACGCAGCGGGGTTTCAGCTGAAAAATGGCGCAGCCTTCGCGTGGGGCGAGCGGTACAGCGCGTTCGATTTTGGCGACACCTTCAGCGGCGGTAAACCCACCACGTTCCAGGTGCAGCGTGCGCAGTTCGACAAAGTGCTGGCGGACGATGCCGAGCGCCAGGGCGTGGAAATCCGTTATCAGGAAGAAATCACGGCGGTGGATTTCGACGCGCCGCAGCCTGTTTTGCAGGTGCGCAGACTCGACGGCAGCGACTACCGCATCCAGGCAGGCTTTGTGCTGGACGCCAGTGGCTACGGCCGCGTGCTGCCACGCTTGCTGGACCTTGAAGCGCCTTCCGGTTTCCCGATTCGCCAGGCCGTGTTCACCCACGTTGAGGACCGCATCGACGATGAAAGCTTCGACCGCGACAAGATTCTGGTCACCATTCATCCTGATATGCGCGACGTCTGGTTCTGGTCGATCCCGTTCAGCAACGGCCGCACGTCCGTCGGCGTGGTGGCCTCTGCCGAACGTTTCAACGCGCAACCGAAGGACCTGGACGCCTGCCTGCAGGCCTTCATCGAGCAAACCCCGAGCCTGAAACGGGTCCTGAAAAACGCCGTCTGGGACACCCCGGCGCGCACGCTCGGCGGCTATTCGGCCAACGTCAAAACTCTGCACGGCAAGGGCTTTGCGCTGCTGGGCAACGCAGCAGAGTTCCTAGACCCGGTGTTCTCCTCGGGCGTGACCATCGCCATGCGCTCGGCCAGCATGGCGGCCGGGCTCTTGCACCGCCAGCTCACGGGCGAAACCGTCGACTGGGACACCGAGTTCGCGATCCCCCTCAAACGCGGCGTCGACACCTTTCGGGCCTACGTCGAGAGCTGGTACGACGGCAGTTTCCAGGACGTGATTTTCTACCCCGGCAGCACGCCGGACATCCGCCGCATGATCAGCTCAATCCTCGCCGGTTACGCCTGGGATGAGCGCAACCCGTTCGTGGCCGAGCCCAAGCGACGCCTGCGGATGCTGGCCGAAATCTGCGCGAGCCCCGCCTCATGAGTGAGCCCTTTTTCAGCGACAGCTACGTGGAGGAAACTCGACTGGGGTTCCTGTTCCTGCGCAGCCACACCTGGCAGCACCATGTCCTGCGGGTGGCTGTCGACGATTTGCGCGAGCTGTTTACCGATCCATTGCCAGACCGGCCGGTGGTGCTGGACGCCGGCTGCGGCCAGGGCAAGTCGTTTCAATACCTGCGCAATGCCTTCGCACCGAGCCGCTTGCTGGGCGTCGACGCCGACCCTCACAGCCTCAGGCTCAGCGGCGAAGAAGCCCAACGGCTGGACATGGATGTGGAGCTGATCGGCAGCGACTGCGCGGCCCTCACGGTAGCGGACGCCAGCGTGGACATGGTCTTCTGCCATCAGACCTTTCACCATCTGGTGGAGCAGGAAAAAGCCCTGGCCGAGTTCCACCGGGTGCTCAAGCCCGGCGGTTATCTGCTGTTTGCCGAATCCACCGAGGCCTACATCGATACCTGGGTAATCCGCTGGTTGTTCCGTCATCCGATGCACGTGCAGAAAAGCGCCGCGCAATACCTTGAGATGCTGCGCAGCCAGGGTTTTGCGTTCGGGGCGCAGAATGTGTCCTACCCCTACCTGTGGTGGAGCCGCGCCCAGGACTTCGGGTTGCTGGAGCGCTTGAAACTGAGAAAGCCGCGACTCTTTGGGCAACGCGAAGAAACCCTGATCAACGTCGTGGCGCGCAAACCGCTTCACGCCCCCGCCGAAGGTAACGCCCCATGATTCGTTTTCTGCTGATGGCCTGTTTGCTGCTGTTGAGCGCGTGCGCCAGCCAGCCACCGCTGCCGCCGCAAACCCCGCACATCAAGCTGCCGCAGCAACTGCATATTCAGCGCGAACAGGCCGGGCAGCGGCAGGACTGGTTGCTGGTGGTGCAGAAGGAGCACCACGATGTGCGCTGGTCGTTGATGGACCCGCTGGGCATCCCGCTGGCCCGGCAGAAGCTGGCGCATCAGACGTGGAAAGCCGACGGTCTGCTGCCGCCCAACCCTGAAGCCCGGGAGTTGTTCGCCGCGCTGCTGTTTGCGCTCACCACCGAGCAACAGGTGCCCTTCGATTATCCCGGCGTCCAGCTGCGTCCGAACGGGCGCAGTCTTGAGGACCGCTGGACGGTGGACTACGCCAGCGAGGGGTTTTTCCGGATCACGCTGAAGAATGGCCTGAAGTACACCGTCAGCCCGCTTGAAGGCAAGGCGACAAAATGACCGCCTACCTCAACGCCCTCGGGCTGGTCTGCTCCCTGGGCAATGACCGGGCGAGCGTGACGCGTGCGCTGTTGGCGGGCGACACCTCGGGCATGGTCAGCGAAAGCGGCTGGGTGCCGGAGCGCAGCCTGCCGGTGGCTGCGGTGAGGATGACGCTGCCCGAAGTGCCCCGTGCACTGGCTCAGCAGCGCAGCCGCAATAACCAGCTGCTGCTGGCCGCCGAACGGCAGATCGACGACGACATTCAACGCGCCATCGAGCGCTACGGACGCGATCGCATTGGCGTGATCCTCGGCACCAGTACTTCGGGCATCGACGAAGCCAGTCGCGGCATCGCCGCTTACCTGCGCGATGACCGGTTCCCCGGCGATTACGACTACCAGCAGCAGGAGCTCAGCGCGCCGGCCAATTTCCTCTCCGCACTGCTGGACCTCAGCGGCCCGTCTTATGTGATATCCACCGCCTGCACCTCCAGCGCGCGGGCGCTGCTCAGTGCCCGACGATTGCTGGACATGGGCCTGTGCGATGCGGTGCTGTGTGGCGGCGTGGACAGCCTGTGCAAACTGACCCTCAACGGGTTCATGTCGCTGGAAGCGGTCTCGGCGCAGCGCTGCAACCCGTTTTCCGTCAACCGCAATGGCATCAACATCGGCGAAGCCGCCGTGCTGTTTTTAATGACTCGCGAAGCGTGCGACGAACACGCTATCGCCCTGCTCGGCGCCGGCGCCAGTTCAGACGCGCATCACATCTCCGCGCCAGAGCCGACGGGGCGCGGTGCCCGGCAAGCCATGCAGCAGGCGCTGGACAACGCGCAATTGCTGCCTGCCGACATCGGCTATCTGAACCTGCACGGCACCGCCACGCTGCACAACGACGCCATGGAAAGTCTGGCGGTGCAGGGCCTGTTTCCGGATGGCGTGCCCTGCTCGTCCACCAAACCCATGAGCGGTCATACGCTGGGCGCGGCCGGCGCGCTTGAGGCCGCTTTCTGCTGGCTTGCGCTGTCATCGGAAAATACCGGGCACACGTTGCCACCTCACGTGTGGGACGGCCACGCCGATACAAACCTGCCGGCCCTGAACTGGACGCGCCTCGGCACCCGTCTGCGGGAAGAACGACCGCGTCGAATGATGAGCAACTCCTTCGCCTTTGGTGGCAATAACGTCAGCCTGATTATCGGAGACGGCCCATGACCGACACCTTGCACGCACCATGGCCGCCCGCCGACTTGATGCCCCATGCCGGCGACATGCTGCTCATCGACGAGGTGCTCGACTTCGGAGATGAGCACGTTCGCACTCGCGTTCAAGTGCGCCCCGGCGGACTGTTCAATTGCGCAGACGGCAGTCTGCCCGCGTGGGTCGGTATCGAGCTGATGGCGCAAAGCGTCGCGGCCTACGCCGGCTGTCAGGCGCGCCTGAAAAACGAATCCGTGGAGCTGGGCTTTTTGCTCGGCACCCGCAAGTACGAGTGCAATGTCGCGCACTTCCCGGCCGGCAGCGAACTGATCATCCACGCCCGACGCTCGTTGCAGGACGACAACGGCATGGGTGTTTTCGAATGTGAACTGACCGGCCCCGGCATCACCGTCGTGGCCCGCCTGAACGTGTACCGCCCGCCGCAATCGGCACAGTACCTGGCCGAAGGAACCCAACATGACTGACTCAATTCTGGTCACCGGCTCTAGCCGTGGCATCGGCCGCGCCATCGCCCTGCGTCTGGCCCGCGCCGGCTTCGACCTGGTGCTGCATTGCCGCAACGGCAGGGCCGAGGCCGAAGCGGTCCAGGCCGAGGTTCAGGCGCTGGGACAGCAAGCCCGCGTGTTGCAATTCGACGTGGCCGACCGCGCTGCCTGCAAAGCTATTCTCGAAGCGGACGTGGACACCCACGGTGCCTATTACGGCGTGGTGTGCAACGCAGGGTTGGCCCGGGACGGCGCGTTTCCGGCGCTGACCGATGACGACTGGGACATCGTCATGCGTACCAACCTCGACGGTTTCTACAACGTGTTGCACCCGGTGATGATGCCGATGATTCGTCGTCGCGCGGCGGGGCGCATCGTCTGCATCACCTCGGTGTCGGGGATGATCGGCAACCGTGGCCAGGTCAATTACAGCGCGTCCAAGGCGGGTGTGATCGGCGCGGCCAAGGCGTTGGCGATTGAACTGGGCAAACGCAAGATCACCGTCAACTGCGTGGCGCCCGGCCTGATCGACACCGCGATGCTGGATGAAAACGTGCCGGTTGAAGAGCTGATGAAGATGATCCCCGCACAGCGCATGGGCACCCCCGAAGAAGTCGCCGGCGCGGTGAATTTCCTGATGTCGGCGGAAGCGTCGTACATCACCCGCCAGGTCCTGGCGGTCAACGGAGGCCTGTGCTGATGAAGCGCGTTGTCGTCACCGGCATGGCCGGCATCACCTCGTTGGGCAGCGACTGGGCCAGTATCGAGGCCCAGTTCAACGCCAACCGCAGCGGCATCCGGCGCATGGACGAGTGGGACCGCTTCACCGAGTTGAACACTCGGCTGGCCGGACCTATCGATGACTTTGCCGTGCCGTCGCACTGGACCCGCAAGCAACTGCGCAGCATGGGTCGGGTGTCTCGCCTGGCCGTGGGCGCTGCTGAGCAGGCGCTGTCGGACGCCGGGTTGCTGAACGATCCGATCATCCGCGACGGGCGCATGGGCGTGGCCTGTGGTTCATCCACCGGCAGCACCGACGAGATCAAAGCCTTCGGCAACATGCTGCTCAATTCGGTGGCGGAAGGGCTGAACGCCAATTCCTACGTGCGCATGATGCCGCACACCACCGCAGCCAATATCAGCATCTTCTTCAACCTGACCGGGCGCCTGATCCCGACGTCCAGCGCCTGCACCAGCGGCAGCCAGGGCGTGGGTTACGCCTATGAAGCGATCAAGTTCGGGCGCCTGCCGTTGATGCTGGCGGGCGGCGCCGAGGAACTGTGCCCGACCGAAGCGATGGTGTTTGACGCGCTGTACGCCACCAGCCTGAAGAACGACGCGCCGCAGACCAGCCCGCGCCCGTACGACAGCGGCCGCGACGGTCTGGTCATCGGCGAAGGCGGCGGCATGCTGGTGCTCGAAGAGCTGGAACACGCACTGGCCCGTGGCGCGCGGATTCATGCGGAGATCGTCGGCTTCGGCAGCAACGCCGATGGCGTGCACACCACCCGACCCGAGCAGGTGACCATGCGCCGGGCCATGGAACTGGCGCTGGAGGACGCAAGCCTTGCGCCGGAAGCCATCGGCTACGTCAACGGCCACGGCACCGCGACCGAGCAGGGTGACATCGCCGAAACCCTCGCCACCCACAGCCTGTTTGGCGCGCGCATGCCCATCAGTTCGCAGAAAAGCTTCCTGGGTCACACCCTCGGCGCCTGCGGTGCGCTGGAGTCGTGGTTCTGCATCGAAATGATGAACCGCGACCGCTACATCCACACCCTGAACCTGGACGAGGTCGACCCCCGCTGTGGCGAACTGGATTACCTGCGCGGCGAACCGCGACGCATGAGCCATGAGTTCGTGATGAACAACAACTTCGCCTTCGGCGGCGTGAACACCTCCCTGATCTTCCGCCGCTGGGCGTGACTTTTTCTGTTCCGGTGCGCCGCTCTGGTGGGGCATCGACTTATCGCCACCATCCTTCTCAAGGAGAGAAAGCATGACCGTAAAATCCTGGGCCGCTGCGGCTGCTGTTGTTCTGAGCGTGTTGCCCGCTGTCAGTCAGGCCCGCGATACCGCGCTGTACCTGCCGTTCGACAAAGTCATCGCTGACATGACCGCCGCGAAGAAGCTGGACGGGACCGTGAAGTTTTACCTGGCGGGCGTTCAACCCAAAGGCAACGTGAGCGTGGTTTTACCGGGCGTGGTCACCAACAAAAAGACCAACGCCTTCAACAAGTCCGATAACGATGCCTGTGAATGGGTGCTGCAGTCAGCGATCTTGCAGATGAACGAAGCGGCGAAAAACGCGGGCGCCAATGCCGTGACTAACATTGTGAGTTTCTACAAGAAAAACGAGCGCAAGGACCCAGCCACCTATGAATGCCATGCGGGCGCGATCATGGCCGGTGTTGCACTCAAGGGTGATCTGAGCAAGGTGCAGTAAGGCTTAGCCGGTTTTTGTAGGCGCCAGCTTGTTGGCGAAGCGGCCAGTGCGGTGTCAGCCGGAACGCTTCGCGAACAAGTTCGCTCCTACGCCTGCGGCAGAGGCGGATCTTGAAAGGCGCCTGCGACAGAAGCGGATCGGCGTGCGATCGGGCCTTTGGTTCTGGCGGCAGCCGTGGGTGCTTTTGACTCTGGCCGAAGGCCGTGGGAGCTGACTTGTCTGCGATCTGCTGCGCAGCGGCAGCAAAACCTGCGTACGCGTTCTTTCAGGACGACTGGAGTATTAGGGTTTACGACCGGTCCCCGGCCGATCGCTGGCAAGCCAAGCTCCCACGCCCTCCGGGCAGAAGCGGATCTCGAAAGGCGCCTGCGGCAGAAGCGGATCGGCGCGCGATCGTGCTTTGGTTCTGGCGGCAGGCCGTGGGTGCTTTTGACTCTGGCCGAAGGCCGTGGGAGCTGGCTTGTCCTGCGATCTGCTGCGCAGCGGCAGCAAAACCTGCGTACGCGTTCTTTCAGGACGACTGGAGTGTCAGGTTTTACGACCGGTCCCCGGCCGATCGCTGGCAAGCCAAGCTCCCACGCCCTCCGGGCAGAAGCGGTCGGCGCGCGATCGGGCTTTTGACTCTGGCCGAAGGCCGTGGGAGCTGACTTGTCTGCGATCTGCTGCGCAGCGGCAGCAAAACCTGCGT
>NZ_JBEGED010000059.1:0-594 GCF_040202885.1 Xanthomonas sp. WHRI 1810A | reverse complement strand
TAGAGCGCGATCAGATCACGGCAGAACACCAGGCGTTCAAGACCCGCACCGCTCAAGAGATCAACCGTGCTTCTGAGAAAGCGGCTGCCAAGGACAGCGAGGCGATTGAGGCGCGCAAGAGTGAACGTATCGCCCTGGAGCAAGCCGCACGTTTGCAGGGCCAGGTAGAGGCGTTGGAAACGCAGCTGGCCCAACTGACGGCAGCCATCGGTAGCCGGGTCACCGGCTCGAAGGCCTGACGGGAGGCCATCATGTCCT
Organism: Xanthomonas sp. WHRI 1810A; assembly: GCF_040202885.1. Lineage (NCBI taxonomy): Bacteria > Pseudomonadati > Pseudomonadota > Gammaproteobacteria > Lysobacterales > Lysobacteraceae > Xanthomonas > Xanthomonas sp. WHRI 1810A. Next base: position 336 of record NZ_JBEGED010000059.1, on the reverse strand, counting down.
GGTCGCAACTGTTTGTTCTTGACGTTGCGCTGGTGATCCTCGCTGCGCTGGCCCTGCGGCCGAAGGCACGCGAGCGGCGGCATCGTCGCCGCCAGGATCAGGCGAGGCGGGTCTTGGCCAAGATCAACACGATCCCGCTGATGCCTCAACGTTTGGCTTACCTGCGCAAGATTGATCCCCTCACCTTCGAGGAACTGCTGCTGGAGACCTTCGAGCGGCGCGGCTACCGCGTCGAGCGAAATACGCATTACACCGGGGACGGTGGCGTCGACGGTGCGGTGTACCTCAACGGCTCGCGGTATCTCCTGCAGGCCAAGCGTTACCGCAAGCACATCA
>NZ_JBEGED010000058.1:260-597 GCF_040202885.1 Xanthomonas sp. WHRI 1810A | reverse complement strand
AGGCCGTGGGAGCTGGCTTGCCTGCGATCTGCCGGGCACCGGCAGTAAACCAGAGTGTGCGGTGGGTCAGGCTTGTTGAGGCGCCTGTTTTAGGGCTGGTGCCCAGCCCATCGTCGGCAAGCCGGACTCCCACGCCCTCCGGGCAGAAGCGATATTGTGGCGACTTTGGCTGTTGATTCTGGCCGAAGGCCGTGGGAGCTGGCTTGCCTGCGATCTGCCGGGCACCGGCAGTAAACCAGCGTGTGCTGTGGGTCAGGCCTGTTGAGGCGCCTGTTTTAGGGCTGGTGCCCAGCCCATCGTCGGCAAGCCGGACTCCCACGCCCTCCGGGCAGAAGCG
>NZ_JBEGED010000058.1:0-162 GCF_040202885.1 Xanthomonas sp. WHRI 1810A | reverse complement strand
CGATCTTGCGGCGACTTTGGCTGTTGATTCTGGCCGATGGCTGTTGGAGCGATCTTGCGGCGAGTTGGCTTTTGATTCTGGCCGCAGGCCGTGGGAGCTGGCTTGCCTGCGATCTGCCGGGCACCGGCAGTAAACCAGAGTGTGCGGTGGGTCAGGCTTGTT
>NZ_JBEGED010000057.1:0-624 GCF_040202885.1 Xanthomonas sp. WHRI 1810A | reverse complement strand
CGACAAAATTTACCAGCTCGCACAAGAGCTGGCGACTATCGTCCCGAGAGTCCGTGTCTTGAGCACAGAGCCCAGGCCGATGCACAAGGGCCACAACCAGATCAGCGATACACCCATGGTCACGCTCATGGCGATGGAGCCAGCCAGGGCCCATAACCGTTCCTACATCGTCTCGGCGCGGGAACACGCTGAGCAGGTAATCGTCAATCGGGAGCAAGGAGTGTCACCGGAACGTGCCCGACAGGCGTGGGGGCTGATGCGCGACTTGTATGAGGCACTGCCTCAGGCCCGCATCTGCAACAACCCGGACAGTAGCTTGGGTCGTTCGGTGGGCAGCGATGGAACGATCACCGAGGCCGATGGCGACGTGCTGCCGCCCAATGCGCTGCTCAGTTCCACGATGAGCACCATCAGCCAAGCAGCCCCGCATGCGTCACGGTTGATGGTCAGGGGCATACGCGAGGGCCGTGCACGGAACTTCGTGGAGCTGATCGATGCAGCAGGCGGCGTAATGCTGGCAACCGACGTCAATGCTCTGGCATTCGCAGTGCGTTCGATCTTGGTTCCGTCAGACGACGCCGACGCCCGCTACCAGAAGCGCCGCCTGCACCAGTGGATGCAAGC
>NZ_JBEGED010000056.1:0-639 GCF_040202885.1 Xanthomonas sp. WHRI 1810A | reverse complement strand
GCTCAGGCGGGCTTCATGGCGGCTCTTTCATCGCGCACGCGCGCATTGAGGATCACCAGCATCTTACGCATCACCGCCACAAGGGCGACCTTGCCCTCCTTGCCGCGTGCCCGCAGCGCTCTGTAAAAATCGCGCAGACGTGGCTCGTGCCGAGCTGAGGACATGGCCGCCATATACAGCGCCTGTCGGATGTCGGCTCGGCCTCCGCCAATCCCCCGTTTACCTCGCATCGCGCCGCTGTCGCGCGAGAGCGGGGCAACGCCAACCAATCGGGATATCTGCTTTCCGCTGAGCGTCCCAAGCTCTGGTAACCGGCACGCCAGCACGGCCAGCAGCACCGGACCGACCCCTTTGAGCGTCTTCAACGCGGCCAGGTGCGGTTGCTCGATGAGCAGCGTCTTCAGCTGCCCGGCGATCAGGTTGTCTAGCCGCGCCACGCTGCGCACAAGCTGGTTCACGTTGCCCTGCAGGATCTTTCGTAGCGCTTTTTCCGCAACCTGCAGCAACTGCTGCCTTGCTGCTTTCAGCAGTTCGACCAGTTGCCGACGGGCACGTACATGCTCGCCCAGATCGCGCTGCCAGGGTTCCAGTGGAACATACTGATGGAGCTCCATCTTCTCGGCCATGCAGGCCAACATG
>NZ_JBEGED010000055.1:0-646 GCF_040202885.1 Xanthomonas sp. WHRI 1810A | reverse complement strand
CGACGACCACATCAACAACACCCCGCGCCAGATCAACATCTATGAAGCATTGGGCGCGCCGGTGCCCAAGTTCGCGCACATGCCGATGATCCTGGACGAGCAGGGCGCCAAGCTGTCCAAGCGCACCGGCGCGGCCGACGTGATGCAGTACAGGGATGCCGGCTATCTGCCGCATGCGTTGATCAATTATCTTGCGCGTCTGGGCTGGTCGCACGGCGACCAGGAGTTGTTCAGTCAGCAGGAATTGCTGGACCTGTTCGACGTCAAGGACGTCAACTCCAAGGCTGCGCGCCTGGACATGGCCAAGCTCGGTTGGGTCAACCAGCATTATCTGAAGACCGACGACCCGGCCAGCATCGCCCCGCAGCTGGAATACCAGCTGGCCAAGCTCGGCATCGATGTCGCTGCCGGCCCGGCCGCCGCCGATGTGGTGGTGGCATTGCGCGAGCGCGTGCAGACCTTGAAGGAAATGGCCGAAAAAGCCGTGGTCTGGTACCAGCCGCTGGAAACCTATGACGAAGCTGCGGTGATCAAGCACCTGAAGCTAGGCGCCGAAGTGCCGCTGGGCAAGGCGCGCGAACTGCTGGCCGGCGTCAGCGAATGGAGTGTGGAAAGTGTCTCGGCCGCGCTGCACGATGCGGCCGCC
>NZ_JBEGED010000054.1:369-673 GCF_040202885.1 Xanthomonas sp. WHRI 1810A | reverse complement strand
GAAAGCGCACGTCCTTGCCGAAACGCTCGCCCAGCTGCCGGCGCACCTGCTGCAGCATCTGCGTCTGCATCGGGCAGGCGTTGGGGCAGTTGGTAAACACCAGGTTGACCAGCACCACGCCTTCGCTCAACAGATCGGTATAAAAGCGGTGGCCGACGCCGTTTTGGTCAACCAGGGTGTCGTCGCCGAAGTAATCGCGTGCGCGCGTCTCGGGCGCGCCGGTGGAGGTGCCGCGTGCAGCAGCCAATGCCGGCCACGCCAGTACCAGCGCCAGACACAAGCGCCGCCGCTTCATGGCGCACCT
>NZ_JBEGED010000054.1:0-359 GCF_040202885.1 Xanthomonas sp. WHRI 1810A | reverse complement strand
CAGCGCATCGACGGCGGCCAGTAATCGCGCCGGCTCGGGCATGCCGACCCATCGCCACCAGCGTCCCTGGCGCGCATCGCCGACCAGCATCACCGGGCCGTGGTCTTCCGGTCGACCACCGACCGGCAGCCCGAAGCCGCGCAAGACCCGGTCGATATCGGAAGGCGTGCCGGTGAGCCAGTACCAGCGCTCGCCAGCGCGTACGCGCCGACTGAAATCGAGCAGTTGCGCGGGGGTGTCGTGGCGCGGGTCCAGGGTGATCGAAATCAGCGTGACCTTGCCGCGCGGCCGCAGCGCCAGCTCGCGCTGCACGCTGCCCATCACGGCGGTGAGCGCCGGACAGATGGTGGTGCAGCGGG
>NZ_JBEGED010000053.1:0-689 GCF_040202885.1 Xanthomonas sp. WHRI 1810A | reverse complement strand
GGAAGTTTCTACCAGAGCTACTAATTTCCAGGCCCGGCGGCATCACGCTTCACCGCTATCCGGTCCCCAGTGTCGCCTTCCCTGATCGAAGCGCTGCGTATGACTACTGATACGCCCAGGGTTTCCTAGACATCTCAAGGCCATGGAAAATGGTCGATTCGGAGGTGTCTATGAGCAGCAAGCGGTATACGGATGAGTTCAAGATCGAGGCGGTCCGGCAAGTGACTGATCGTGGGTTCAAGGTGGCAGAAGTCGCCGAGCGGCTGGGTGTCACGACGCACAGCCTGTACGCCTGGCTGCGCACGTTCGGCAAGTCTGGCGTGGTGCATCGCGCCGAGGTGGACCAGAGCGCCGAGGTTCGGCGGCTGAAGGCAGAGTTGCGTCGAGTGACCGAGGAGCGCGACATCCTAAAAAAGGCCGCCGCGTACTTTGCCAAGGGGTAAAGGCAAAGTACGCCTTCATGCAAGCCCACTGCAGGGAATTCAGGGTGTGTGCGATGTGCCGGGTATTGCGGGTCAACCGGTCGGGTTATTACGCCTGGTTGTGCTCGCCCAACAGTGAGCGCGCCAAGGAAGATGATCGCTTGCTTGGACTAATCAAGCACCACTGGCTGGCCAGCGGCAGTGTCTATGGGCATCGCAAGATCACCACGGATCTGCGCGATCTGGGTGAGCGTTGTAGTCGCCATC
>NZ_JBEGED010000052.1:0-693 GCF_040202885.1 Xanthomonas sp. WHRI 1810A | reverse complement strand
GCCAACGTGCGCAAGCGCCCGGACAACGCCGAGGCGAACCACGCCACCGCAAAGACCGCGCCCAGGCCACCGAGCATCGCCGCGCTCAAGGTGATGATGAGATTACGCTGGCGCAGCCCCTGCGCCTTGGCGGTGCGTACCTGCAACTGCGCGGTTTCGTAGTTGCGCAGTTCGCGCAATTCGGCGCGCAGGATGTCGAGCTTGTACTTGCCGTCCCAGAGCTGGCGGATCTCTTCTTCGCGGCTCAGATCCGGTGCCAGCAAACGGCGCCAGCCCTGCATTTTTTCGGCAAATAACGGTTTGATGCGCGCAAACCGCTGCGCTTGTCCCGGGTCGGTGATGCGTTGCGAGAGCCGTTCGGCCACGCGTTGCAACCGCGGTTCGGCATCGCGGTAAGGGGTAAGGAATTCATCGCGGCGCACCAGGCGATAGCCGCGCACACCTGCTGCGGTTTCGGCCAATAGCGCATGTGCTTCGTACAGATCGCTCAACACTTCCAAGGTTTGGCGCACGTCGTTTTCGGCGGCGATGTTCTGCCGCTCCACGCTGTAGATCGCCATCAGTGCCACGGCCAGCAGCAGCAGCGGCAGGGTCACCACCGCCAGGCTCTTGCGGGTGATCGGCCAATCGTTCCAACGCACCGCCAAAGCATTCATAGCGCGAGTCCGGCATGGACCGCGTACACCGCGGCCT
>NZ_JBEGED010000051.1:0-696 GCF_040202885.1 Xanthomonas sp. WHRI 1810A | reverse complement strand
TGATCGAACACTGCCTGCCGGCGCAGCGCAGCAATGTCAGCATGACCAACCTGCAAGTGGTCAACGCCATCCTTTACGTTGCCGAGCATGGCTGCAAATGGCGCGGCCTACCCAAGCGCTTTGGCAACTGGCATACGGTCTACACACGCATGAACCGTTGGGCCAAGGCGGGTGTGCTGGACCGGATGTTCGCCCAATTGCAGAAGTCCCAGATCGTGCGCATCAAGATCGAAGCAGTCTCGCTGGACTCCACCAGCGTCAAGGTCCATCCCGATGGCACGGGTGCATTAAAAAAAACGGCCCGCAGGCCGTCGGCAAGTCTCGCGGTGGATGGAACACCAAGATTCATATGGTTGCCGCAGATGCTCGAACAGCCATCACCTTTGGATTGACGCCTGGCAACGTGCATGACGCACCTGCAGGCCGCGCGTTGCTTGAACACCTGGGGCCAGTGGAGCGGCCGATTCATTTGTTGATGGACCGTGCTTACGAAGGCAACGAAACCCGCCAGTTGGCGCTCGATCTTGGCTTCGTGCCGGTGGTCCCGCCGAAATCCAATCGGGTCGAGCCTTGGGAATACAACCGGGAGATGTACAAGCGGCGTAACGAAGTGGAGAGACTGTTCCGTCGCTTGAAAGGCTACCGCCGGATTTTCTCGCGCTTCGAGAAGCTGGATGTCATGTTCCTTGGATTCCT
>NZ_JBEGED010000050.1:0-696 GCF_040202885.1 Xanthomonas sp. WHRI 1810A | reverse complement strand
GGCAGCCAGTCAAGGGCACCAAGGCCATTACCGAGGATCAGCGTCAGATTCAGGAACTCAAAGCCAAGGTAAAAAGGCTTGAGCTGGAGGCAGAAATCTTAAAAAAGGCTACCGCTCTCTTGATGTCGGATCCCGATCGCTTTCGGTGATTGCGGAGCTAAGAGAGCAGTATCCGACGGCAACGTTATGTGACGTTTTTCAGGTCAAGCGCAGCAGCTTTTATGAGTGGTTGCAGCGCAGTGCGCGTCCGAAAATCAAGCGTGACGCGCTCAAAGCCAAGGTGGTTGGGTTGCATATGGAAAGCCGGGAAAGCATGGGGGCCAGGATGGTTGCCAAGAACCTGCAAGCACAGAACATTACAATAGGCCGCCACCTCGCAGGCAAGCTGATGCGCGAAGCCAATATCGTTAGCAAACAGCGCCGACCGGCTGCTTTTCGCTCCAAAGGAGCAGAGGCGTTCATTGCCCCGAATCACCTGAAACGCAATTTCGACCCTTCGTCGACCAACCAGGTATGGTGCGGTGATGTGACCAGTTTATGGGTGGAAAATCGCTGGTTTCACCTGGCAATCGTGATTGACCTGTATGCGCGCCGGGCTATTGGCTGGGCGTTCTCTCAGGTCAATGACGCCAATCTGGTTGGCAAAGCATTGCGCATGGCGATTGAGCTTCGTGGGTGCCCTGCAGGCCTGATGTT
>NZ_JBEGED010000005.1:287522-304467 GCF_040202885.1 Xanthomonas sp. WHRI 1810A | reverse complement strand
CTTTTGCGGCGTTTGGCAAAAGTAACCCGCCGTAAGGGCGGAACCGATATCAGCAACACCTCCGATAACGGATATTCACCCGATCCAATCCCGAGTCGTGTCAGACAAACCACATCGGTCGAGCGCGACCCCGGAGCCTCGCACGGGCTCGTCAGCTCCTACAAGGGACGAGTAAACCCCAGAAAACGAACCCCAAAAAAAACCCCGCCGAAGCGGGGTTTTCCAGAGGCTGCCCGGGCGTTATATCCTGCCGAGCAGCACCAATATGAGCAGAATCACCAGAATCGTACCGATAATGCCCGATGGACCGTAGCCCCAACTTCTGGAGTGTGGGAATACTGGCAGACCGCCGACCAGCAGCAAGATCAGGATGATGATAAGAATTGTGCCGATGCCCATGTCGTGAGTTCCTTCTTTTACACTTTGGTAGATGGCGATACGTGCAGACTTCATGCTCTTTAGCGAGAAGTTATGCCGCTTGAAACATCCGACTGCGCCCGTTCGAAGAAAGTTCTAAACGGTTGAAATAAAAATTAACATTCCGGATAAGTCTATATTTATCAACAGCTTGAAATGTTAAAGCGCAGCGAAGCAAGCAGGGTCATGACCGTTTTAAATGTTGGATTGACCCGAATAAAGGGTGAACTAATAAATACCCGGCCGGTCCAGATCGACCAATAAAAGGTAGCACGCTATGGGTTTTCGCATCGCCGCTGACATCATCGTGTGGGTGCATCTTATTTTCATCGCGTTCGTCATGTTGGGCGGACTTCTAGTTTTGCGTTGGAAGTGGGTCGCGCTGTTGCACGTGCCGGCTGCAGCGTGGGGCATGGCCGTGGAGTTTCTGCACCTGTACTGCCCACTGACGCCGCTGGAAAACCTGATGCGGACAAGGGCGGGCGAGGTCGGTTACTCGGGTGGCTTCGTCGAGCATCACCTCATCGGGCTGATCTACCCCGTCGGCCTGACACCAGACATTCAGCTGTGGCTGGGCGCGAGCGTGGTGGCTATCAATCTGCTGATGTATGGACTGCTCATCCGGCGCTGCAGGCGACGTCTTCCACGAGGTGAGTGACGGGTTTGCCTCGCATATTCAGCGAGTGGATGGAGGCGTTGCCGGCGGGTTTGTCTGCTTAAATCGGGCATCACTCCTCGCAATCACAAGGCTATTTCCATGCAAAATCGCATCATGATCACGGGCGCCGGATCGGGGCTGGGTCGCGAAATCGCACTGCGCTGGGCCCGGGAGCGCTGGCAACTGGCGCTGTCGGACATCAGCGATGAAGGCCTCAACGAAACCTTGAGGCGGGTGCGCGACGCCGGTGGTGACGGTTTCATCCAGCGGTGTGATGTGCGTGACTACAGCCAGCTGACCGCCTTCGCACAAGCCTGCGAGCAGCGGCTGGGTGGCATCGACGTCATCGTCAATAACGCGGGGGTGGCGTCGGGCGGTTTTTTTGGTGAGCTGTCCCTGGAAGACTGGGACTGGCAGATCGCGATCAACCTAATGGGCGTGGTCAAAGGGTGCAAGGCGTTCCTGCCGTTGATCGAAGCCAGCAAGGGCACCATTATCAACATCGCGTCCATGGCGGCGCTGATGCAGGGCCCGGCGATGAGCAACTACAACGTGGCCAAGGCCGGGGTGGTGGCGCTGTCGGAAAGCCTGCTGGTGGAATTGCGTGAGCAGGGTGTGGGTGTGCACGTGGTGTGCCCGTCGTTTTTCCAGACCAACCTGATGGATTCCTTTCGCGGCCCCACCCCGGAGATGAAAGCTCAGGTGGGCAAATTGCTGGAAAGCTCGCCGATCAACGCTGCCCAGATTGCCGATTACATTTTCCAGCAGGTCGCTCTAGGCGAATTCATGATCCTGCCCCACGAGGAAGGCCGCATGGCCTGGCAGGTCAAACAGAAAGACCCGCAGTTGATCTACAACGACATGGCGACCATGGCGGCGAAGATGCGCGCCAAGGCCAGGCAAGGTCGGGCGTGATCCGCAGGCCGTCAGCGGCTGATTTCTGATAGGGTGGCCGGGCTGTTTCCCACCGCTTATGTAGAGAACGCTACGTGCTCAATTACGTCTGGTTTTTCCTGGCCGCGCTGTTTGAAATCGCCGGTTGCTACGCCTTCTGGATGTGGCTGCGTCAGGGCAAAAGCGCGTTGTGGGTCATTCCCGCACTGGTCAGCCTGACCCTGTTCGCCCTGCTGCTGACACGCGTCGAAGCCACCTATGCCGGCCGTGCCTACGCGGCCTATGGCGGGATTTACATCGTTGCCTCGATCGCCTGGCTAGGGCTGGTCGAGCGCGTCCGCCCCCTGACGTCGGACTGGATAGGCATCGCCTTCTGCGTCGTCGGCGCCACCATTATTCTGTTCGGTCCGCGCTGGTCGGCAGCCTGATAATCAAACCTCACGTCTCGGTACAGATCGGAAAACTGGGGGTCGCAGAACGCCAAGTGTAGGACTGGTCTGTCAGCCCTCGCTGATAGGGTTTGAAGGGCATTACTGATTTATCTGCGGTGCATTGATGCGTCCCCGTTGCCGGGGCAACCTGCGTTCACGAGTGAACAAGGGAGCAGCACCATGCTGGTATTGACGCGGGAAGTGGGCGAGACGTTTTCCATCGGTGATGACATCACCATCCAGATACTTGGCATCACGGGCCATCAGGTGCGACTCGGCATCGATGCCCCGTTGCACGTCAAGATTCACCGTACCGAGGTGTTCCGGCGCATCGCCGCCAAGCTGGAACAAATGGCCGCTAAGGAAGCCGCCGAAAACCCGCCAACTAAATAGTCAGCGAATCTGGGGATCAGTCCTCGAAATACTCTTTGGGCACGTCGCGCTTGAGCATCAGCTGGCATTGCTGGCTGTCGAGGTCGAAGAAAATCACCGCCTGGCCCTTGGTCAGCGCATGGCGCACCCGTAAAACGCGGGTTTCCAGCGGGGTCTCATCGCCGTTGTCGGTACCTTCACGGGTCACGAAGTCCTCGATCAGGCGCGTCAGGGTGTCGGCTTCGAGTTGGTCGTAGGGGATCAGCATAAGGTTCTCGTGACGATGGCAGGGGTGGAGGAGGGCGATGCTAGCGTGCGGCGCGGCGTCAGGCTACCCGACCGTCTGACCTTTCCCACGCATTGACTGACTGTAGGAGCGCGCTTGCCCGCGATTCAGACGACGCAGTGTGTCAGACACACCGCGTTGATCCTCTTCGCGGGCAAGCGCGCTCCTACAGAAGCGATCTGGCATCGCGTCAGATGCCAACAGGAAAAGCGTTTACTGCTGCCCCACCAACGTATCCACCGCCGGTACCCGGGTGTCGGTTTCCATCTGCGCGTCGTGTTCCAGCTGATGGCTGAAATTCTCCAGCGACGCATTGGCCGGCGCCGCATCGCTGGCGAACACTGGCGGGCTCATGATGTACGCGGTGAGCAACCGGCTCAGGGTGTTGAGGCTGTCGATGTGCGTGCGCTCGTAACCGTGGGTCGCGTCGCAGCCGAACGCCAGCAACGCGGTACGCGTGTCGTAACCGGCGGCAATCGCCGAATGGGCGTCGCTGTAATAATAGCGAAACAGGTCGCGACGGACCGAGAGTTCCTTTTCCGCGCCCAGCCGTAACAGGTGCCTCGACAGGTGATAGTCGTACGGCCCACCGGAATCCTGCATCGCCACACTCACCGCATGCTCGCTGGAATGCTGGCCGGGGGCGACCGGGGCGATGTCGATGCCCACGAATTCGCTAACGTCCCACGGCAGACCGCCCGCTGCGCCGGTCCCGGTTTCTTCGGTGATGGTGAACAGCGGGTGGCAATCGATCAACGGCTCCACGCCACTGTCGACGATGGCCTTGAGCGAGGTGAGCAAGGCGGCAACCCCGGCCTTGTCGTCCAGGTGGCGAGCGCTGATGTGCCCGCTGTCGGTGAACTCTGGCAATGGATCGAAAGCCACGAAGTCACCGATGTTGACCCCCAGGGAATCGCAGTCGGCGCGAGTGGCGGAGTAGGCGTCCAGGCGCAGCTCGATGTGGTCCCAGCTGATCGGCAGTGTGTCGACGGCGGTGTTGTAAGCGTGCCCCGAGGCCATCAGCGGCAAGACACTGCCGCGGATCACCCCGGTGTCGGTGAACACGCTGACGCGACTGCCCTCGGCAAACCGGCTCGACCAGTGCCCCACGGGGGCCAGGCCCAGACGGCCGTTGTCTTTCACTTCGCGCACGCTGGCGCCGATGGTGTCCAGGTGCGCGGAGACGGCGCGGTCGGGGCTGTTCTGTTTGCCCTTCAACGTGGCGCGAATCGTCCCGCGACGGGTCAATTCAAACGGAATGCCCAACTCTTCCAGACGCTCGGCGACATACCGCACGATGGTGTCGGTGAAGCCGGTCGGGCTGGGAATCGCGAGCATTTCCAGCAGGACTTTCTGCAGGTAATTCAGATCCGGGTCGAGGATTTTCTGTTTTGCAGTGGTCATGGAGATACTCCTGAATTCGATAAAACGACACATCCCCTGTAGGCGCGAATTCATTCGCGAAGCGGTGACCGGGGCTACAAACCGGTTGAGGCCGCCTACGTTTCGCGAACAAGTTCGCTCCTACAGGGAGCGCGGCAGATCAGCCATGCACGGGCAGGCTGTGAGGAAACAACAGGTCGACAAAGCGTTCGGCGGTGGGCTGTGGCTCGTGGTTGGCCAAGCCGCAGCGTTCGTTGGCTTCGATGAACACATAGTCCGGTTGATCGGCGGCGGGGACCATCAGGTCCAGGCCGACGACGGGGATGTCCAGCGCACGGGCGGCGCGGATGGCGGCGTCTTTCAGCACCGGGTGCAGGATCGTGGTCACATCTTCCAGCACCCCACCAGTGTGCAGGTTGGCGGTGCGTCGGACCGCCAGCTTCTGATCGGCCGGCAGGACGCTGTCGAACTCAAATCCCGCATCAGCGACGGTGCGCCGGGTTTCTTCGTCCACCGGAATCTTGCTTTCACCGCCGGTGGCCGCCGAGCGACGACGGCTTTGCGCTTCGATCAGCTGCGCGACGGTGTGGGTACCGTCGCCGATGATTTCTGCCGGACGACGGATCGCCGCTGCCACCACGTCAAAGCCGATCACCACAATCCGCAGGTCCAGCCCTTCGTGAAAGCTTTCCATCAACACGTTGGTATCGAATTGCCGCGCGCGTTCGATGGCGGCTTGCACGTCCTCGATGTCCCGAAGATTGACCGCCACGCCGTGACCCTGCTCGCCGTCCAGCGGTTTGACCACGATGGCTTTATGCGCGTCGAGGAAGGCCTGGTTGTCATCGGCGCTGCCCGCCAATTGCTGCGCAGGCATTTCCAGGCCCGCCGCCTTCAGGCAGCGGTGGGTCATGCTTTTGTCCTGGCACAGGGTCATGCTGACCGCAGTGGTCAGGTCGCTGAGGGATTCGCGGCAGCGGATGCGGCGTCCCCCGTGAATCAACGTGAACAGCCCGGCAGGGGCGTCATCCACTTGCACTTCGATGCCGCGACGGTGGGCTTCATCCACGATGATGCGCGCATACGGGTTGAAATCCGCCTGCGGGCCGGGGCCCAGAAACAGCTTCTCGTTGATGCCGTTCTTGCGCTTGATGGCGAAGGTCGGCAGCGTGCGGAAGCCCAGCTTGGCGTACAGGCTTTTCGCGTGTTCGTTGTCGTGCAGCACCGAGAGGTCCAGGTACGACAGGCCTCGGCTCTGGAAATGTTCGATCAGATGGCGCACCAGCACTTCGCCGACACCGGGGCGCGTGCACTGCGGATCTACGGCCAGGCACCACAAACTGCTGCCGTTTTCCGGGTCATTGAAGGCCTTGCGGTGATTCACCCCCATGACGCTGCCGATCACCGCGTTGGTGCTTTCGTCCTCGGCGATCCAGTACACCGGTCCGCCCAGGTGACGCGGGGTCAACAGCGACGAGTCGATGGGCAGCATGCTGCGGGCGATGTACAGGTTGTTGATCGCCTCCCAGTCCGCCTGATTTTGCGCGCGACGAATCCGAAACCCGCGAAACACCCGCTGCGCCGGCCGGTAATCGCTGAACCACAGGCGCAAGGTATCCGACGGGTCGAGAAACAGTTGCTGCGGCGACTGCGCCAGCACCTGCTGCGGTGCGGCGACATACAAGGCGATGTCGCGCTCGCCGCTCTTTTCATTCAGCAGGTCGGTGGCCAAAGTGCTGGGGTCCGGGTAAGTGTGGCCGATCAACAGCCGACCCCAGCCACAGTGCAGGGCCAACGGCTCTGCGCTCTGATCACTGCCATCTTCGGCCAAGCGCGCCTGCAGCCGTTCATAGGACGGCGACTGGCCGCGCAATAAACGTTGGTTGTAAATCGAGGCGTTGGCTTTCATCGAATCAGAGTCCTTGTTCGCTGAGCCACAGGTTCAACGCGGCAAGCTGCCAGAGCTTGGAGCCGCGCAGAGGCGTCAGCTGACCCTGTGGGTCGGTGAGCAATTTGTCCAGCATGTCAGGGTTGTACACGCCACGGTCCTGGCTCGGGTCCAGCAGCAGGTCACGGACCCAATTGAGGGTGTCGCCCTGCAGGTGCTTGAGGCCCGGCACCGGGAAATAACCCTTCTTGCGGTCGATCACTTCCGAAGGAATCACCAGACGCGCAGCTTCCTTGAGCACCTGCTTGCCGCCGTCTGGCAGCTTGAATTTGCCTGGCACACGGGCCGACAGTTCAACCAGGCGGTAATCGAGAAACGGCGTGCGCGCTTCCAGACCCCAGGCCATGGTCATGTTGTCCACGCGCTTGACCGGGTCGTCCACCAGCATCACGGTGCTGTCCAGGCGCAGGGCTTTATCCACCGCTGCGTCGGCACCGGGCATGGCGAAATGATCCCGCACGAAGTCACCGGCGGCGTCATTGGGCGTCAGCCATTTTGGCGTGACCGTGGCGGCGTATTCGTCGTAGCTGCGGTCGAAAAACGCATCGCGATAGGCCGCGTACGGATCGCTGGCGCCGTCCACCTGCGGGTACCAGTGGTAACCGGCGAACAGCTCGTCGGCACCCTGGCCGCTTTGCACCACTTTGCAGTGCTTGGCCACTTCCCGGGACAGCAGGTAAAAGGCGATGCAGTCGTGGCTGACCATCGGCTCGCTCATGGCGCGGAACGCCGCAGGCAGCTGCTCGATGATCTCGCTTTCCTTGATCCGCAACTGATGGTGGTTGGTGCCGTAGTGCTTGGCGATCAGGTCCGAATACTGGAACTCGTCGCCGCGCTCGCCGCCAGCATCCTGAAAGCCGATGGAGAAGGTCGACAGGTCCTTGACCCCGACTTCACGGAGCAGGCCCACCAGCATGCTGGAGTCCACGCCACCGGAAAGCAGCACGCCCACATCCACGGCCGCCCGTTGACGGATGGCCACGGCGTCGCGAGTGCTGTCGAGCACGCGGTCGCGCCAGTCTTCCAGGGTCAGGTTCAGCTCATCGGCACGCGGACCGTAAGGCAGCGTCCACCAGACTTGCTGCTCGGTGTCGCCGTTGGCTTGAATGCGCATCCAGGTCGCCGGCGGCACTTTCTCAACGCCGGCCAGCAAGGTGCGCGGCGCAGGGACCACGGCGTGGAAATTCAGGTAGTGGTTCAGCGCAATCGGATCAAGCATCGGACTGATGTCGCCACCCTTGAGCAGGGCAGGCAGGGTCGAGGCGAAGCGAATGCGTTTGTCGGTGCGCGAGAAGTACAGCGGCTTGACGCCCAGACGGTCTCGGGCGATGAACAGCTCGCGTGAGTCACGGTTCCAGATGGCGAAGGCGAACATGCCGTTGAGCTTGGGCAGCAGGTCGGCGCCCCAGGCGTGATAGCCCTTGAGCAGCACTTCGGTGTCGCCACCGGAGTGGAAGGTGTAGCCCAGCGCTTCAAGCTCGGTACGCAATTCAGGGAAGTTGTAAATCGCGCCGTTGAAGGCCAGTGAAAGGCCCAGGTGGCTGTCGATCATCGGCTGCGCCGAGCCGTCGGACAGGTCCATGATTTTCAGGCGCCGATGGCCTAGGGCAATCGGCCCTTGGCTATGAAAACCCCAGGCATCCGGACCGCGAGGGGCCAGATGATGGGTGATACGTTCTACCGCGGCGAGGTCCGCAGGTTGATGATCAAAGCGTAATTCGCCAGCTAATCCGCACATAAAATCCTTACCGGTTTTCCGTTGGGGAACGTGGACGGGAAGTCCGGCCACCCAAAGACTGACCTACAGGATTTGTCAGAGTTTTAGAACGTTCGGTTATAAGCGCGCGGTTCTGCTTGGCGTATCGCCTATCCGTTGGAGCGATGCTGGCCAGGAATAGGGCACAAGTCCTCTGATGGTTCTGGTTGGTATGACGACTATCTGTTGGAGCGAGGCTTGCCCGCGAAGCTTTCCCGGCTCCAGTTACGAGTTCTCTGTGCTGGCCTTTTCGCGAGCAAGCTCCCTCCCACAGTCTGGTGGCAGTCAATACCCGGTCATCTCCAGATACCCGACCCCTTGATGGCTGCCGCTCAACGTGACCGGCCCTTCCCAATACGGAATGCGCAGGTTCATCCAGGCCTTGGGGTTGAGGGCGGTGGTGGTGATGTCCAGACCCTTGGCCGGAATCTTGACTGACCAGCGGGTCGGCATCGAATGCCCGGCCACCTCGGTGGTGGCAGTGGGGGTCAGGCTGATGTCTTTGCCGGCGAGCTGTTCGGTGCTGCCGTCCGCGTTGATCCAGGTCCCGGTCAAATAGGGTTCGCCCGTCTTTTGCCGCATGCGATACAGCATCACTTGCGCGCCGTCCTGCAGGTGCACCGAGAACCAGTCCCAGCCGGTCTGATTGGCAGTCAGGGGCTGGCTGCTCCATTCCCGGTCCAGCCACGCTGAGCCGGTGACCTGATAGGTTTTGCCGTCAATGGTCACGCTGCCGTCCGCGTCGAAAAACGGCTGGCTGTAGTAATACGACGCCTGGCCTTCTTCGGACTTCTGGCTGAAACCCTGATCGCCCTGCAGCACCAGCGGCTTGCTGGAAGTCAGGTGCAAGCGGTAGTTGAACTGCGGACCGCTGGCCTGAAGCTGCATGTCGGCCAACGGGTTTTCCACGCCGGGCTGACTCTTCAGCGACCAGTCGTCGATCCACGCGGCGAACGGCACGCTGGTCACGCCCGCCTGTTGCACGCCGCCCCGTGCGTATCGTTCGGTGGCGTAGTGCGCGTTGCCCGACGTCACGGCCGCGTGGCCCATCCACAGGTTGCGGTTGGCCCAGCCTTGCGCGTCGGTCACGGTCCCAGACGCGCGCGGCAGGGCGCTGCGGAACAGCGTCCACTGCACGCCGAAGGGTTGACCCTTGTCGTCCTTGAGGTTGGCGGTGATGTACCACCACTCGATGCGGAAACCGTCGTGTGGGCCGTGGTCCTCCGGGAACACAAAGCGTTTGCCCGGCGTGACCTGCGCGTAGCTGGCAGCATCGTCGGCCAGCCCGGCGAAACCCTTTTCTTCGGCCGGTTTGTCGTCGCAGCCGCTCAGTAACAGCGCGGCTAGCAGGCACGCTGCCCAGTCAATTCTCATTGGCAAAGGTCCTGATCAAATCGGCGGGCTGCGTGCGCGACAACCGGTACAGCGGCCACGCCGAGGCGAGCAGTGTCGCCAGCAGCGCCAGCCCCATCAATTGCAGCAGTTGCAGGGGGAAGATCTGCAGCGGCAGTCGCCAGCCGAACGCCTGCACGTTGATCACCGCGTCCAGGCACCAGGCCAGCATCAGCCCCAGCGGCAACGCCAGCACCAAGGTCAACACCGCCAGCAGCCAGGTTTGCGCCAGGTTCAACAGCATCAGCTGGCGCCGCGTCACCCCCAATGCCCACAGCGGCGCGAGCTGGCTGAGACGGCTCTGGCTCTGGGTCAGCAGGCTGATGAACAGCGCAACACCGGCCACCCCCAGCGTCAGGCTATTGAGCGCGGCGGTGGCGGCAAAGGTGCGTTCGAAAATCTGGCTGGACCAGGTCTTGAGCTGGGTCTGATCAATGATGTGGCTGTCGTCGAGCTGGAATTTGTTGTGCAGCAAGCGCAACAGCTGCGGCACGGCGCGGGGGTCGATGCGCAGGTTGAAGCGAGTGGGCGTCAGTTGCGGCCAGTGATGCAGCAGGTGGTCGGCGTTGACCAGAATGTGGCCCTTGGGGTTGCCGTAGTCGGCGTAGATGCCCACCACTTTCAGGCGCCACTCGCCGTCGGGGGCGGGCAGTTTGACGTCGTCGCCCACGTCCACCTTGAGCCGGCGCGCCAGTTGTTCGCTGAGCATCAGTGTGTCGTCTTTGGCCAGCTGCGCCCAGGCATCGCCGCTCACCGACTCCAGCAGCGGCCAGTGCTGGCGATAGTGCGGGTTATCGACGATGCCATACAGGTCTGCCGGCCAGCCGTTGAGCTGGATGGGCACTTGAAAGTTGGGCAGCACGGCAGAGATCAGCCCTTGCTGGCTCAGCCACGTCTGCAGCGGCAACGCCTGGCTGGCGTCGGCGGGGTTGACGTACAGCTCGGCGCTCAAGCGTTGCTCCAGCCAGTTATTGAAGGTCTGACGGAAACCCGAGGTCATGCTGCCTGCGCCAATGTTCGCCGCCATCGCCAGCAGCAGCGCCATTAACGCCAGGCTCAAGGCCGGCAACTGCTGACGGCAATCGGCGAGAAACCACTGGCCCAGCACCGAGCGGCTTTTGCCCAGCAAACCGTTGAGCAGGGCGTTGAGCAGCACCGGCAGACCCAGCGCGGCGCCCAGCAGCAGACTGGCCATCAGTACAAAGCCCAGGGCCAGGCTGTCGCCAAACAACCCGGCCAACAGCGCGATGAGCAGGGCGGCACCGGCGATCCAGCCCTGACGCCGCAGCCAGCGCGAATGTCCTTCATGCCACGCCTGGGCGTTGGCCAGTGCCAGCAACGGCAGGCGCGCCGCCCGCAACAGACTGTTGGCCCCGGCGAGAAACGCGCCCAACAAGCTCACGCCCAAACCACTCAGCCACCACAACGGGCTGAGGGTCAGCTGTCCGGCCACTTCGGCCCCGTACAAACCGCGCAGGCTGGCAGCGACATCCGGCAGCAACACGCTGGCCAGCCAATAGCCGCTGATGACGCCCATGATGCCGCCGAGCAGGGCCAGTGCGCCCAATTCCACGGCCAGGCTGGTAATCAGCAGTCGGGCGCTGACCCCGCAGGCCCGCAAGTTGCGCAGCAAGCCGCGACGCTGCTCCAGCGCCAGACCGATGGCCGCGTGCACGATGAACAGCCCGACCACAAACGACAGAAATCCCAGTGCGTCGAGGTTCAGGTGAAAGCTTTCGGTGAGCCGGCTGAGGTCGTTGTCTTCGCCGCTTTTCTTGAACACCAACTGCCCGGCGACGTCATCCGGCAGCGGCGGCGGGTTGGCCGCGAAATCCTTGGGCAACAGCAGGTGCGAAACCTGCTGCGGCATGTTTAACAGCTGTTGCGCGAAACCGATGTCCACCAGCAGCAGGCCCGGCGCCATGTCCGTTTGAGCGTGCAACGGCGGCAGGGCGTGGCCGGATTCCGTGAGCGGTTGATCCCCCTCGTTCAAGCCCAGTGCCTTGAGGGTTTGCGGCGAGACCCAGGTGCTGCCCGGTGGGGTAAAGAAATCGACCAACTGCGCGGTGTCCAGGGTTTGCCCGGCCAGCGCGGTGCCGTTGGGCATGGACACCGGCTCGATGCCCATCAGCTGCAGGCGCTGCTCGGGCAGGCCCTTGAGCACGATGCGCCCGCGCACGATGGGGGAGACCGGCCAGCCGGTGCGCCGCAGGCTGACGAACAGCGCCTGAGGGAACGGCGTGCCATTGGCCGACGCGAGGCTGGCCTGGGGTTCGCCGCCGATCAGCTGGCTGGCCTTGGCGTAACTGTCCCGCGCCTGACTGTTGAGCGCCTGAACCCCGGTCAGCAGGCTGGTGGCCAGCCACAAACCGGTAAGCACGCTGAAAAACTGCACGGGGTGACGGCGCCAGTGGCTGATCAGGGCGCGCAGGGTCCAATAGAAAACCCGCATCTCAGCGCTCGCCGTCTTCAGCAGCCAGACGTCCGCGTTGCAAGACGGCCTGCCGTGACAGCCGTGCCGCCACCCGAGGGCTGTGAGTGACCATCAACAGGCTGGTGGGGCTGTCCGCGAGCAAGTCCAGCAGCAACTGCAGCACGTCATCGCTGGTGGCTTCGTCGAGGTTGCCCGTGGGTTCGTCCGCCAGCAGCAATGAGGGGCGCGACGCGAGGGCGCGTCCGATGGCGACCCGTTGCTGTTGGCCGCCGGACAATTGCTCCGGGTAGCGCTTGAGCAAATCCCCCAGGCCCAGACGTTCCACCAGTTGCGCTTGCCACGGCGGCTGGTAACGCCCGGCCAGGCGCGCCTGAAACGCCAGGTTGTCTTCGACTTTCAGGCTGCCAATGAGGTTGAACTGCTGAAACACCAAGCCGATTTCCGTGCGCCGCCAGTTGGCCAGTTGCGCTTCGTTCATCTGGTCCAGACGCTGACCGGCGACCTCGATGCTGCCGCTGTCCACCTGATCCAGCCCGGCCACCAGGTGCAGGAGCGTGCTTTTGCCGCTGCCGGATTCGCCCATCAACGCCAGGCTGGTGCCCTGCGCCAACTGCAAATCCGCCCCCCGCAACACCGCCAACGGACCTTGCGCCGTGGCATAGCTTTTGAACACGCCTTGGACTTGCAGCATCGAGGTTCGCCTGAGAGGGAGTAGGGCCGAGGATAACGGATTGGTGTGGAGCAGACCCTGTGTAGGAGTGAACTTGTTCGCGAGGCGTTCCATCGGTAACACCGGTTGAACGGACTATTCAGTTGTTTTTGATTCTGGCCGGAGGCCGTGGGAGCTTGGCTTGCCAGCGATCTGCCGGGAACCGGCAGTAAAGCACTCGGATGGGGTGTGTCAGATGTACCGCATCGCAGCCTCCCGTAGGGTCGTCAGCTCCTACAGGTCCGTGAGCATCCTGTAGGAGCGAACTTGTTCGCGAAGCATGTTGCCTGACACACCGCATTGCCCGCTTCGCCAACACGTTGGCTCCTACAGAACGCGCAATCACTTGCCCCGAATCAACTGCCGCAACACAAACCGGTTCGGGTGGCAGGCTTCGGCCACGGCGCGGGGCAGGGGCAGGGGTTCGTTGTCCAGCCAGGCGGCGATCAACTCCCCGGACAGCGGCGCAGTGATCAGGCCGCGCGAGCCATGGCCGCTGTTGATGTACAAGCCTTCGATCCACGGGCATTCGGTCTGCGGCACTTGCCGCGCATCCTTGCCCAGCACCGCATACGCCTCGATAAACGCCTGTCTATCCGCCAATGGCCCGACGATGGGCAGATAATCCGGGCTGGTGCAGCGAAAGGCCGCGCGTCCCTCCAGTGCCTCATCCGCCAACGCGCCGACGTTCAAGCGATCTATCAGGTCTTCGGAAATCTCCCGGAGCAGGTCCAGATTGCCCAGGTGCTCAGCCGTGGTCGGCGTCAGGTCATCCGATTTGAAATCAAAGCTCGCACCCAGCGTGTGTTCACCCAATCGACCCGGTACGACGTAGCCCTCTGCGCAGACCACGGTGCTCAGCGATGCGCTGGCCTCCGTCTCCTGCAAGTGGGTGATCTGCCCGCGAATACGCTTGAGCGGCAACTCGGCGCTGGCCGCAAAGCGTTTGACCTCCGCTGCCCCGGCCAGCACCACCACCGGCGCCGAGTCCAGTAAAACCTGGCCATCCCACGCCTGCCAAACGCCGTTGTCACGACGCAGCTCGACCACGTCGTGATGGGCCATCAATTGGATGTTGCTCGACGCTGCCTGATGGCGGCACAGCGTAGGGGGGTGGACCCAGCCGCCTTCGGGGTAATACAACCCGCCGGAGGTCAGGGCAATGCCGGCACGCGCCTCGGCGTCCGGGCGATCCAGCACCTGCAACAGCTCCGCCGGGAACGCCTGGCCCAATTGCGCCTGACGCTCTGCTTCCTTTGCATCGAACGCCAGCTGCAACACGCCACAGTTGTCCCAGTCGACGCCCCGCTGCAAGCGCTCAAGCAACCGGCGCGTGTGGCCGAAACCGCTGAGGATCAGCTGCGACAGCGCGGTGCCGTGGGCCGACAGTTTGAGATACAGCACGCCCTGCAGGTTGCCCGACGCCTCTTGCGCAATGTCGTGATGACGCTCCAGCAGACTGACCTGCCAACCCCGCGCCGCCAGACTTTGCGACGTGGCGCAGCCCGCCAGGCCGGCGCCGATGACGATGGCCTTGCGCGCTCCGATGACAGGCCGCGGCCGCGCGAACCATGGCTTGGCTGACGGCGCAGCAGGCACATCGTCCGGCCATCCCAGAAATGCGCCTTTGAGCACCTCCCATTTATGGCCGATGCCCGGCACACGCTTCATCCGGAATCCGGCGGCATTCAGCGCGCGGCGGACCCAGCCAGTGCTGGTGAAGGTGGCGAGTGTGGAATGCGGGGCGGCGAGTCTGGCCAGTTCGGCGAACAGTTCCGGGGTCCACATGTCCGGGTTTTTGGCCGGGGCAAACCCGTCGAGAAACCACGCATCGATCTGCCCGTCCAGCTGCGGCAGCAGTTCCAGCGCGTCGCCGATCAACAGGGTCAGGGTCACGCGTCCCTGGTCGAACACAAAGCGCTGAAAGCCTTCATGCACGGCCACGTATTGGCTCAACAACGGGTCAGCGAAGACGCTCAGCTCCGGCCACAAGGCCAGCGCGCGTTGCAGATCGGCCAGGGTGAGCGGGTACTTTTCGACGCTGACGAACTGCAGCCGCGCACCCGGCACCGCGCAGGCCTCGAACAGCTGCCAGGCACAGAGAAAATTCAGCCCGGTGCCGAAACCGGTTTCGCCGATCACCAGACGGCCGTCGGCGGGGAGCGCCGTGAATCGCGCCTGCAAGTCGTTCTGGGTCAGGAACACGTGCCGCGTTTCTGCCAGCCCCGACTCGGTGGAAAAGTACACGTCGGCAAACGCACGGGAATGAGGATTGCCGTGCTCGTCCCAGTCGATCTGGGCGTGGGGAGTGATGGTCATGGTGGGCTCGACACGAATAGGCGGCAATCTTAACGCCGCGACGGGGCGGGGGCGAGGCCGGTGCTTAAAACGCGAACGGCCGAATTTGCATCGGCAGGGAGTGATCCGGCGTGGCCGCGGTCCTACCCTTCATTGCCCAAGCGGCTGCCAGGCTTGGTCCACTGTCATGGGAGGCACGCATGTTCGAATCCGCCGAAATTGGTCACGCCGTCGACAAAGACACCTACGACGCACAAGTCCCCGCCCTGCGAGAGGCCTTGCTCGAAGCTCAGTACGAACTGCATGAGCAGCGCAAGCGCCCGATCATCGTGCTGATCAATGGCATCGAAGGCGCGGGCAAGGGTGAGACGGTCAAGCTGCTCAACGAATGGATGGACCCGCGCTATATAGAAGTGCGCACCTTCGATCAGCGTACCGACGAGGAACTGGCCCACCCGGCGGCCTGGCGCTACTGGCGACAACTGCCGGCCAAGGGTCGCATGGGCGTGTTCTTCGGCAACTGGTACAGCCAGATGATTCAGGGGCGGGTGAACGGCGAGTTCAAGGGGCCGATTCTGGACCAGGCGATCAACAGCGCCGAGCGGCTGGAAAAGATGCTGACCGATGAAGGCGCGCTGATCTTCAAGTTCTGGTTTCACCTGTCCAAGAAGGACATGAAGCTGCGTCTGAAAACCCTGCGCGACGACCCGCTGCACAGCTGGCGCATCAGCCCGCTTGACTGGCAGCAGTCCAAAACCTACGACAAGTTCGTGCGCTTCGGTGAACGGGTGCTGCGCCGCAGCAGTCGCGAGTACGCGCCGTGGCACGTGATCGAAGGCGTCGACCCCAACTACCGCAGCCTGGCGGTAGGTCGCTTGCTGCTGGAAGGGATGCAAAGCGCACTGAAAACCCCGGAGGAGGACACCCACCTCGTCAACCTCGGGCCGCTGCCAGGCAACAATCACGAGCGCACCCTGCTTGGCAGCCTGGACATGACCCTGAGCCTGGAAAAGGACGATTACGACGAGCAACTGATCACCGAACAGGCGCGGTTGTCCGGCCTGATGCGCGACAAGCGCATGCGCGGTCATGCGCTGGTGGCGGTGTTCGAAGGCAATGACGCGGCGGGCAAGGGTGGGGCGATCAAACGGGTGGCGGCGGCGCTCGACCCCCGCCAGTACAACGTGGTGCCGATTGCCGCGCCTACGGAAGATGAACGCGCGCAGCCGTACCTGTGGCGCTTCTGGCGGCAGATTCCGGCCCGCGGCAAATTCACCATTTTCGACCGCTCCTGGTATGGGCGGGTCCTAGTGGAGCGGGTCGAGGGCTTCTGCACCGAGGCCGACTGGCTGCGGGCCTACAGCGAGATCAACGATTTCGAAGAGCAGCTCACCGAGGCGGGTACGGTGGTGGTGAAGTTCTGGCTGGCGATTGACGAAGAGACGCAGCTGGCGCGTTTTCAGGAACGGGAGGACATCCCCTTCAAGCGCCACAAGATCACCGAAGACGACTGGCGCAACCGCAAGAAATGGCCCCTGTACCGCGAGGCCGTGGGCGACATGGTTGACCGCACCAGCACCGAGATTGCCCCCTGGACCCTGGTCGAAGCCAACGACAAACGCTGGGCCCGGGTGAAAGTGTTGCGCACCATCAACGACGCGCTGCAAGCGGCGCTGGACAAGGGCAAGAAGAAGCACAGGTAGCCTGAGTGATCGTTGAGTGATCCTTGGTCGCTTCCAAGCTCTGCGTGGTAGCGGCGTTTTGGACGCTCCGCGTCCTCCGGGCAGAAGCAACGTTGCAGGCTTTGCTTCTGCCCGGAGGGCGTGGGAGCTTTCGGAGGTTACGACGGCAGCGATGGGCTGGGCACCAGCCCCACGTCAGGGACCTCTTTGAGTCTGACCCACCGCATGACAGGTCTTGCTGCCGGTTCCCGGCAGATCGTCGGCAAGCCGGACTCCCACGCCCTC
>NZ_JBEGED010000005.1:225131-287423 GCF_040202885.1 Xanthomonas sp. WHRI 1810A | reverse complement strand
TTGAGTCTGACCCACCGCATGACAGGTCTTGCTGCCGGTTCCCGGCAGATCGTCGGCAAGCCGGACTCCCACGCCCTCCGGGCAGAAGAAAAGGCCTGCAACGTTGCTTCTGCCCGGAGGGCGTGGGAGCTTTCGGAGGTTACGACGGCAGCGATGGGCTGGGCACCCGCCCCACTTCAGGTACCTCTTTGAGTCTGACCCACCGCATGCACAGGTCTTGCTGCCGGTTCCCGGCAGATCGTCGGCAAGCCGGACTCCCCCGCCCTCCGGGCAGAAGCAAACGCCTGCAACACGGGGCGAGTCCAACCCATCACCGCTCCCGCAACGCCTCGGTCCGCGCCTTCAACACTGGCTTCAACAGGTAATCCAGCACGCTTTTTTCGCCGGTCATGATGTCCACGGTGGCGACCATGCCGGGGATGATCAGCAGCGGTTTGGCGTCGCCGCCCAGGTGGTTGCGGTCGGTGCGGACCTGGATCAGGTAGAAGCTGTTGCCCTTGTCGTCGGTCACGGTGTCGGCGCCGATCAGTTCCAGTTTGGCCGGCAACCCGCCATAGATGGTGTAGTCGTACGCGCTGAACTTGACCATGGCCTTCTGGCCCGGATGCAGAAACGCCACGTCCTGCGGCCGCACTTTCGCTTCGATCAACAGGTTGTCTTCCAGCGGCACGATTTCCACCAGGTCGCTGCCGGGCTGTACCACGCCGCCGATGGTGTTGACCTTCAGCGTCTTGACGATGCCCTTCATCGGCGCCGTGACTGTGGTGCGTGTCACGCGGTCCTCGATGGCGATGCTGGTGGCGCTGGCTTTGGACAGCTCGGCGCGTTTGTCATTGAGGTCCTTCGAGGCGTCGGAGCGGAAGCTGTCAGTGGATTCCTGGACCTTGCTCTTGATCTCATTGATCGCCGATTCGGCCCGGGGGATCGCCAACGATGTCGCGTCCAGGGACCCCTTTGCCTCCGCTGCCTTGCCCTTCAGCCGAATGATTTCCACCGGCGACACCGCGCCACTGGCAATCAACGGCGTCGACATCGCCAGCTCCTGCTGAATGAAGCCCAGGGCATTGCGGTACTGATCCTGTTTGGAACGAAACTCCGCCAGCTCCTGGGTTTTCTGCCGCAGCTGCTCCTGCAGCGTGCGTTGCTCGCTGGCCAGCCGCCGTTGCCGCGAGTCGTACAGCGACTGCTCGTCAGCGGCCACCTGCGGCGCCTTGGCCAAGACCTCGGCCGACGGCTTGAACGGCCGGCCTTCGGCTTCCGCCGACAACCGTTCCACCTGCGCGGTCAGGGTGTAGCGGTCCACTTCGCTCTCGCCCTTGTTCGACAGAAACCGCGTGTCGTCCAGGCGCAGCAAGGTATCGCCCTTGTTCACCAGTTGCCCTTCCCGGACGAAGATCTCGGTGACGATCCCGCCTTCCAGGTTCTGGATCACCTGCACCTTGCTGGACGGGATGGCCTTGCCTTCGCCCATGGTGACTTCCTGAATCACTGCAAATTTGGCCCAGACCAGCGCGCTGCCGATCAACGCCGCCGCGATCCACACGGTGAGCCGTGAGCGGCGCGACGAGTCCTGCGCCATGACGCCGGCCACTTCCGGCATGAACGCGCTTTCGACCTGATTGCCCGGGCGAAAATAGCTGTTGTAGCTGTGAGCGGATGACATACGTGACGCTCCTTAAACCAGGGCCTGGCCGACGCGGCCTTTACGCAATGCTTCAACGACCTGCTCTTTAGGACCGTCGGCGACCACCTTGCCGTTGTCCAGCACCACCAGCCGGTCCACCAGACTGAGCATCGACAGGCGGTGGGTCACCAGCAGCAGGGTTTTGCCCTGCATCAGCGTCGCCAGTTTGTGCCGCAGCACGTCTTCGCTGCCGTTGTCCATGTGGCTGGTGGGTTCGTCCAGCAGCATGATCGGCGGGTCCAGCAACAGCGCCCGCGCCAGCAGCACCGCCTGACGCTGACCACCGGACAACAGCTGCCCGCGCTCGCCCACCGGCCGGTCGAAGCCCAGCGGGTGATGCCGGGCCAGATCGCCCACGCCGGTGATTTCCGCCACTTCCAGCATCCGGGCATCGCTCACGTAACGCGCGCCCAGGGTCAGGTTGTCGCGCAGACTGCCGGCCAGTAACGGCAAGTCGTGGGCGACGTACCCCACTTGCTGTCGCAGGTCGGCCACGTCGATCTGGCGCAGGTCCAGACCGTCCAGCAGCAACTGCCCCTGATCCGGCGCATAGAAACCCATCAGCAAACGCGCGAGCGTACTTTTGCCTGAGCCGCTGCGGCCGATGATGCCGATGCGCTCGCCAGGCCGCACGTTCAGGGTGACCTCGGTCAACGCCTGCGCGCCCTGGCCGCCGTAGCTGAAACTGGCCTTGACCACGTTGATCGCGCCGTTGAGCCGCACGTGTTCCAGCGGGCGTTGCGAGGTATCACGCTCTTGCGGCAAGGCCATCAGCGCGTCGGTGCTTTTCATCGTGACTTGCGCTTGCTGATAGCGAGTGATCAATCCGGCGATCTGCCCCAGCGGCGCCAGCACCCGGCTGCCAAGCATGTAGCTGGCCACCAGCGCACCGACGCTCAGGTTGCCGGCGATGATGAGGTAGACCCCCGCCACAATGGTCGCCATGCCGGAGAACTGCTGGATGAACAGCGTGCCGTTGCTGGCCAGCGCCGACAGATCCCGGGCGTGGCTGTCCAGGCGGGTGAGGGCGCCGTGGGTCGATTCCCATTTGTGCTGGCGTTCGCTTTCGGCGCTGCAGGCTTTCAGGGTTTCCAGCCCGCCCAGGGTTTCCACCAGCAAGGCCTGGCGTTCGGCGCCCAGCGCCAGGCTTTTTTCCACGGTGTCGCGCAGGCGCATTTGAATGATCCAGGCGAACAGGATGGTGATGGGGAACGCACACAGCGGGATCACCACCAGCCAGCCGCCGAGCAGCCCGATCACCACCAGCATCAACACGGCGAAGGGCAGGTCGATGATGCTGGTCAGGGTCACGGCGGTGAGGAATTCCCGAAGGCCCTGAAAATCATGAATGCTCTGGGCGAAACCGCCGATGCTGGCCGGGCGCGCTTTCATCGACATGCCGGTGATGCGCTCGAACAACGTGGCCGAGAGAATCACGTCGGTTTTCTTGCCCGCCTGATCCAGCAAGTGCGCCCGCACCAGGCGCAGGGTCAGCTCGAAACCGGTGCCGATCAGCAGGCCGATGGCCAGCACCCACAGCGTGGACGTCGCTTGATTGGGCACCACGCGGTCGTAGGTCTGCATCACGAACAGCGGCACCATCAGCCCGAGCAGGTTGATCAGGAAGCTGGCAAGAATCGCATCGCTGTACAGCCCGCGTGACAGTTTCAGGGTGTCGCGAAACCAGCTGCCCACGCGGGGCACCAAGGGCGCGCGCAGGTTTTCCAGCTCATGGCGGGGGCGGGCGTACAGCGCCTGACCGGTATAGAGCGCCTGCAACTCGTCGCGGGTCACGTGCTGTTCGCCGCCCTCGGCTTCGCTGGGCAGGATCAGCGCGCGACCGTCGTCTTCCCAGCGCCGGAGCACTGCGCAGCGATGGCCCTTGAGCAACAGCAGGACGGGCAGATTCAACCCGTCGATGGCATTCAGGTCGCGGCGCAACAGGCGCGCCTGCAACCCGGCGCGGGCGGCGGCGCGGGGCAGAAGATCGACGCCCAGGCGTTGCTGCGCCAGGGGCAGCCCGGCACTGAGGCTGGTGCGACTGGCGCTGCAATCGTGCAGCTTGCACAGGATCAGCAAGCCGTCGAGCAACGGGTCGTCGAAGTTCGAGCGTGGGTCAATCGGGTGCGGCAGTTCCATGCTGGTCACAGGCTTCTCCCCGGCGCAGACGCGCTATTTCATGTCTGGCAGCTGTGCCTGGTTCTGGACTTCGGTCATGGCGACCGCTTCAGTCGGCAGCACCACCCGTGCCTTGCGCAACAGCTCGCCTTCAGTGGCCAACACCCGGTACATCGAATATTCCTCGGTGTAGCGCAGTTCGGTGTAGCGGCGCGAGGCGTTGTACAGCTCGTTTTCGCTGTCCAGCAGGTCGAGCAGGGTGCGTTGCCCCAGGCCGAACTGGTCCTGATAGGCGGCGCGCACGCGGGTGGTGGTTTCCGCGTATTCCCGGGCGACCGGGGTCTGCGTGCGCGCATTGTTCATGGCGTTCCAGGCCAGCGACAGGTTCTCGTTAAGCATGCGCAGGGCGTTGTTGCGGATGTCCATGGCCTGGCCGGCCTTGTACGAGTCAGAGCGTCGGCGCGCCTGGTCACGGTTGCCGTTGTAGAGGTTGTAATTCATCACCACGGCGGCGCGCCACTCGTTGTCGTGGCCCTCTTCGCCCTGAATGTTGTTGTTGGCACCCACCGCCAGCTCACCGTCGAAGCGCGGATAAAACGTCGACCTGGCGCCCTGGTATTGCTTCTCGGCGGCTTCCACGTCGGCCTGCGCCGATTTCAGGTAGGGGTTGTTGAACAGCATGCTCTGCTTGGCGTCCGGCAACGATTTGGACACTTCGCCCTTGATGGACGGCGGCGCTTCCAGTTGGTCCGGCATCTTGCCCACGGCGCTGAAGAAGTTCGCCTCGGCGTCGGCCAGGTCCACCTGGGCGGTGTTGTAGTTGTTTTCCGCCAGGGCGCGTCGGGCCCGGGATTGGTCGCGGTCAGCGTTACTGCCCATGCCCTGATTACTGCGCAGCCCGATCTGATCGCTGATCCGCAGGTGCGCTTGCAGGTTGTTCTTGGCCAGGGCCACCAACTCGCGGCGCTTGAGCACTTCCAGGTAAACCTCGATGGCGCGCAGGGCCAGGTCTTCGGCCGTCCCGCGCAGGTAATAGGCCCTTGAATTGACCACCGCCTGGGTACGACCCACTTCGTTCTGGGTGTTGAACCCGTCGAACAGCATTTGCCGCAGGCGCAGTTCGGACTGGGTGTAGGTCAGGGTTTCTTCGTTGTGGGTGCCGGTAAAACGAGTGGTGGGGCTGTCGGTGCGCTGCCGGCCGTAGGCAGCGTTCAGATCCACCACCGGGCGATAGCCACCTTTGGCGACGTTTACGTCCTCGTCGGCGGACAGCCGGTTATTCACGTTCGAGCGAATTTCCGGGTGGTAATCGATGGTGTTCTGGATCGCCTGAGTCAGCGACATGGCTTGCGCTTGAGCGCAGCCCACCGCCAACACGACTGCTATGTAGAGCGGGGTCAAATCGCGCATGAGTACTTCTCCCTGGAGTGATGTCTTGCTGCTATCGCCAAAAAACCGACGGGCTTTGCGAAGAAAACCGTATCAGGTTTGTAACATCACAGCTAAGAACAAATTTTGGAAAACCTCAGACGTTTTTCTCATAAGACTTATTCCAAAATAAACTTATGTAATTTTGCTAAATTCGAGCGATTGTTGCGCCAAGCATTGCTCTGTATTCAGCGGAATACGCGGGGTTCAGGTTTTTAGGTCGAAGTGTGTGTGAGAAAAGACAGCGGGTTTATCACACCGTTTTTTAATACGGAAACTTGAAAAGATTCAGCGACATAAATTTGTCGTTTGATGCTGGCTCTACGCCATTTTGTAAGTTTCTTTAAACACTTTTTGCGATTTTAGTCACAGTGGCGAAGCAGCAAATGGCTGCGAAGGAGCGGTTATGGCCAGGTTGATCGGTACGGTTCGGCAAGTGGTGGGTGATGTCTTCGCGGTTGCGAGCAACGGCACGAAGCGGTTGTTGATCGAGGGCGACAAGGTGTACGCCGGCGAGCAACTGCTGACCGGTTCCACGGGCGCCGTTGCGGTGCACCTGGCCTCGGGCCGTGAGCTGACCCTGGGGCGTGACAGCCGGATGCCGCTGACCCCGGAAATCCTGGCCAATCACGCAACCCCGATCGATACGCCCGATCCGACCGTGCCGGGTCAACTCACCGCTGCGCAGCAAGCCATCGCCGCCGGTGCCGACCCCACGCAGGTCACCGAGCCGCCAGCTGCCGGCAACGCCAACCCCGGTGGATCGCCCAGCGCCCTGGGCGGCGGACACAGCGCGGTGCTGCTCACGGAAACCGGTGGCTCGGTCACGCCGGTGGTAGGCTTTCCCACCGAGGGCCTGGCCAGCGTGCCGGAGTTCCCCATCGGTCGAATCTACGGGGATGATCGCGGTTCCGACTTCTCGCTGCCGCCGCTGGCCGAACCGCCTGTCAACGTGCAGCCGCCGACGGAACCGCCTGCGGTCGAAACACCGCCCGGGCAGCCGCCTGCGGTTGAACCGCCACCCGCCGAGCCGCCTGTCGAGACGCCGCCCCCTGTGGAGCCGCCGCCCGTCGAGCCCCCGCCGGTCGAACCGCCCCCCGCCAACAATGGCGTCACGCTGGGGGCCAGCGAACTCACCCTGAACGAAGCCAACCTGGCCGGTGGCAGCCGTCCTGACGACAGCGCGCTGACCCAGACCGGCGTGTTCAAGGTCAGTGCGCCGGACGGTTTGCGAAGCCTGAGCATCGGCGGCATCGACGTGATCGTCGACGGTGTGGCGCAGGATTCGCCGCAGTCGGTCCAGCTGCCGTCGGGCAACACCCTGACCTTCAACGGCTACGACCCGCTGACCGGGGAAGTCAGTTACAGCTACACCCTCAACGGTCCGCAGACCCACAACCAGGGCGATGGCACCCTCAACACCGAGCAGATCCCGGTGCACGCGGTGGACAGCGACGGCGATGTGGCCGACGGCACCCTCGGCATCGTCCTGCTCGACGACGTGCCCGATGCCGGGGCGGACATCGGCTGGGTGGCGGCAGGCGGCGACACCAGCGGCAACCTGCTGCTCAACGACGCGTCGGGTGCCGACGGCGCAGGGCCCGGGGGCCTGATTGTCGGCGTCAGGGCGGGCGGCGATACCTCCACGCCGGTGACCACCGGTCTGAACACGGTCATCGTCGGCCTGTATGGCGAGCTGATCGTGGATGCCCAGGGCAACGCCGTGTACACCGCCAGTCCTGGCGTGGTCCCGGATGGGACCCAGGACGTGTTCACGTACACCATCCGTGATGCCGACGGCGACACCAGCACCACCACGGTGACCGTCAATGTGGTGCCCGCGCAGCCCGATGGCGGCGTGGTCATCGAACCCGGCGATTGCACGGTCAACGAAGCCAACCTGCCGGGCGGTTCGCACCCCAACGACGGCGCGCTGACCCAGACCGGCACGGTGAAAATCAGCGCACCGGACGGGCTGCAGACCCTGACGGTGGGCGGCATCAGTCTTGTGGTGGCGGGCGAACTCGTCGCCAACCCGCAAACCACCACCTTGCCTTCCGGCAGCACCTTCACCGTCATCGGTTACGACCCGTCCACGGGCGTGGTCAGTTACAGCTACACCCTCAACACCCCGGAAACCCACGACCAGGGCAACGGCACCTCGATCATCGACCCGATTGCGGTGCATGCCTTGGACAGCGACGGCGACGTGGCCGACGGCAGCATCGACGTGCGGATCGTCGACGACTCACCCAAGGCCGAAGCCGACCTGGCCGGCGTGGCGTTTGGCGGCGCAGTCAGCGGCAATATCCTGCTCAACGACACGGCCGGGGCTGATGGCGCAGGGCCGGGCGGCCTGGTGGTGGGCGTAAAGGCGGGCGGTGACACGGCGCATCCGGTGACTACCGGGGTGAACACCGTGATCAGCGGCTTGTATGGCACGCTGACCGTTGATGCCCAAGGCAACGCGACCTACCAGAGCAATCCGGATCTGGTCGGCGGCCACGGCGGCAATGATGTGTTCACGTACACGATTCGGGACGCCGACGGCGACACCAGCACCACCACCCTCACGGTCAACGTCGAGCCGCCGTGCCCGCCGATTGCCTGCAACGATCACGACGTGACGGTTCAGGAAAGCGCGCTGGACCTGCACAAGGACGGCCAGGACCTGGCGCCCGGTAAAGTGACCGGCAGCCAGCCGGATTCAACCGCCGAAACCGGCAGCGGCACGCTGGCCGATTCCGTCAGCGGTGGCAACGGCGCACTGACGTTCAGCCTGGACAACGCGCACAACGGCACGGCCAACGGCGCGTTCGGCGTGCTGCACCTGAACGCCGACGGCAGCTACACCTACACGCTGACCAGCGCACCGCAGACCACGCCGGCGGCCAACAACGGGCCGAACATCACCCACGACACCTTCAGCTACACGGTCACCGACGCGCTGGGGCATTCGTCCACCGCGCAGATTGTGGTCAGCATCGTCGATGATCAGCCGGTCGCGACGTGCATCGACCAGACCGTGACCCGCGAGCCGGTCGACACCAACCTGATGCTGATCGTCGATAACTCGGCGAGCATGAACGAGGCGTCGGGCGTGAACGGGTTGTCCCGGCTGGACCTGGAGAAGCAGTCGATCATTGAGCTGCTGAGCAAGTACGACGCCCTGGGCGATGTGCGGGTGCAGGTGATCACGTTCAACAGCCAGGCGGAGGTGGTCAGCCAGGAATGGGTGGACGTCGCCACCGCCAAAAGCATGATCGCAGCCATTCAGGCGGGCAACGGCACCAACTACGACGCCGCGCTGGCCGCTGCGCAGCAAGCGTTCGGCGAGAAGGGCGCGCTGAGCGGGGCGCAGAACCTGGCGTACTTCTTTTCCGACGGCAACCCGACGGTGTCCCCGGAGCACGCCAATCCCGGCAGCCAGCCCAACCCCGGCCGGGGGGACGGGATCGATAGCAGCGAGGAGCAGGCCTGGACGCAGTTCCTCGATGCCCATCAGATCAATGCCCACGCCATTGGCGTCGGCACCGATGTCAGCAGCACGTATCTGAATCCGGTGGCCCATAACGGCGCTAACGGCAGCGACAGCCATGCAGTGATCGTCACCGATCCGGGCCAGCTGGACGTGGTGCTCAGCGGGACAGTGCAAAGCGGCGTGCACGGCAGCCTGTTGGAGGGCGGGACGTTTGGCGCCGATCAGGGGTTTATCAAATCCATCAGCGTCGACGGCACCACCTACAGCTACAACCCGCGGGCCTACAGCCATTCGGGCGGCATCATTGCCAGCGGCGGCGACGATCACGGCAGCTTCGATCCGCGCAGCAACACGCTGACCGTCAGCACCGATCACGGCGGCACGCTGGTGATGAACATGGACAGCGGCGCCTACACCTACACTCCGGCAGCGGGCGTGCAGCAGGCGCAGACCGAACACATTCATTTCGTGCTCAGCGACCGGGAAGGCGACCTGGCGTCGGCCGAGCTGACGATTCATGTCGTGGCGCCGCCGGTGTACGAAGCGCCGACGGCGGTGGCGGACCACATCATCACCAACGTCACGGCCGGCAGTGTCGAGGTTCCTGCTGCGGCGTTGCTGGTCAACGATATCGCCAGCAATGGCGGCGCTCTGGGCGCTTCGCCAACGGTGTTCAGCACGGGCTGGAGCGCCAGGAACGCGGACTTCACGGCAGCGTCACAAAAGACTGTTCAGTTCAGCGGGACCAAAGACAAAGACGTCAACCAGCTGAAGAATCTGGAGCGCAGTGAGTTCTTCAACACCAGCGCCACCGCGGCGTTGCTGGTGATCAGCGGGTATTTGGGCGCAGTCAATGCGTCGCCGTCCAACGCCCAGGATCTGTACAGCGTGCACCTCAAGGCCGGGGAAACCGTCACCGCTGACCATAACCTGACCCACAACGTGATGGGCATGGCCTGGCAGTTTGAAAACGGGGCGTTCCAGGGCCTGGCGGACGGCGGCAGTTTCACCGCCACCGAGGACGGTGTGTACCGCCTGGTGGTGGTCAATCAGGCCTCGGCCCCGGTCAACGAGCACTACACGTTGAACCTGTCCATCGACACCAGCGCAGTCGATACCACGCCGCAGGTTCACAGCACGTACACCACCACCGATGCCCACGGCGGCAGCAGCACGGCGGCGGTGACCCTAAGCCATCAGGACGGCCCGTTGCTGCTGGGGACCACGGGGGATGACATGTTGGTGGGCGCGGCGGACAGCCATCTGCACGGCGGCGACGGCAATGACGTGCTGGTGGCGGGTGCGGGCAACAACGAGCTGTTCGGCGATAACGGCGACGACGTACTGTTCAGCGGCGCCGGCAATGATCTGCTCGACGGCGGGGCCGGGCACAACACGGCCGATTACTCGCTGGCGACGGCGGGCGTCACCGTCAACACTGGCCTGGTCGGGCCGCAGGGCACCCTAGGCGCGGGCACCGACACGCTGGTCAATATCGATAACCTCACGGGCTCGAACTTCAACGACCACCTGACCGGCGACGCCGAGCATAACGTCCTCAACGGCGGGCTGGGCCATGACGTGCTCAACGGCATGGAAGGCGATGATTTGCTGATCGGCGGCCCGGGCAACAATACCCTGACCGGCGGCGCAGGCAACGACACCTTTCAGTGGCTGGCGGGCAACACCGGGCACGACACCGTCACCGACTTCACCTTTGGCGCCGACAAACTGGACCTGTCGCAGTTGCTGCAGGGGGCCCATGAGGACGCGAACTCGCTGGAAAACTTCCTGCACTTCAGCATCAGCGGCAGTGACTCGAACGTGGTCTCGACCCTTTCGGTCAGCGCGGTTGCAGGCGGAGCGACCACTCAAACCATCGACCTGGCCGGCGTCAACCTGGCCCAACACTACGGCGTCACCCCCGGGGCTGGCGGCGTGGTGGCGGGCGGGCCGGACACCGCCTCGATCATCACCGGGATGTTGGGTGACCATTCGATGAAAGTCGACACGGTTTGAAGGGCGGCTGGCGGTGTGCCGAAAACACCGCACCATTTTCATTGTGGCTGTTGAAGGAGCGTACTTGCCCGCGATTCATGATCGTTCCCACGCTCCGCGTGGGAATGCCGTGCCTGACGCTCCGCGTCACAGGGACGCGGAGCGTCCGGATCGCCGTTACCACGCAGAGCGTGGGAACGATCATTTGCCGCGTGGGCAGAAGCGGATCATTGATCGATCCCTCAGAATTTGGGCCGCGTCTTCTGTCGCGCGATGTACACCGTCACCAGCACCGCGCTGATCAGCATGAACACCCGCGCCCAGACCAGCGGCACCAGCCAGCAGGAAAATCCGATGCTGATCCACATCAAGCCAATGGCGTAGACCTTGCCCTTGAGCGGGATGCCGTTGCCTTCCAGGTAGTCGCGAATCCACGGGCCGAGCCGCTTGTTGTTGATCAGCCACTGGTAAAAACGCGGGGAACTGCGGGCGAAACACCCGGCGGCCAGGAGCAGGAAAGGCGTGGTCGGCAGCACCGGCAGGAAAATCCCGATGACCCCCAGCACCACGCTCAGCCAGCCAACGGCGATCAAAAAAAAGCGCACGAGCCGGTGACGGCTCGTGCGCTGTTTCGGTTGCCCTGAACTGGCCTGCGCCATAGGCGCCGACTCAGTGATGGCGGGGCTTGAGGATCGCCGGCTTTTCGTCCGGGGCCTGCAGCAGCAGGTACAGCGCGGTCAGCGCTTCCGGGATCTGCACGATCATGTCGTCCATCAGGTTGGCATCAGCGGCGATATCGGCGAACTCCGGTTGCTCATCGAACAGACCCGAACCGACCATGATCGGCAGCAGCATTTCGCTGACTTCCTCTTCATCGTTGGCGAACCAGGCCGACTCGCGCAGGAAGACGCCTTCCATGAAGCCGATGCACCAGCCGCGCAGTTCGGAATCGTCCGGGTCATCGCCCAGATCCAGATCGCACGGCAGCTCGAATTCCTCATCTGAGGCCAGTTGACGGGCGATGTGCGCCTGCAACTGAACGAGTGTGGCTTCGATCTCCATGTGTTGGGATTCGTCGGCGTAGACCGGTGGCTCGGCAAACAGAGCGTCGATCCATTCACGCTCCGGCACGGTTTCGGCGCAGATCGAGAGAGCGGTCATGTAGCCGTGAGCGGCCACGTAGTCCAACGCTTCGTCATGCAGCTCATCGGCGTCGAGGAACACTTGCAGGCGGGTTAGTTGCTCAGCGAAGGACATGGGACGGACTACCTT
The DNA here is from genome assembly GCF_040202885.1 of Xanthomonas sp. WHRI 1810A. Lineage (NCBI taxonomy): Bacteria > Pseudomonadati > Pseudomonadota > Gammaproteobacteria > Lysobacterales > Lysobacteraceae > Xanthomonas > Xanthomonas sp. WHRI 1810A. The sequence continues at coordinate 275,442 of NZ_JBEGED010000005.1, read as the reverse complement.
GGAAATAAACGATGCTGAATTCTAGGCCCTGAGCGCCGCGCGCGCCAGCGGCCAGGCCGATGCAATCGGTATTGCGCTTTATTTCGACCGCTCATGTCGCTGCTGTCCTATCGGTCCGAGCGCTCCGGTATACTGCGGCGCTTTGAAATTCCGACAGCGGGCGACGTGCCGCTGTAGCAGCACAATCCGGGGTAACTATGCTCGACCAGGCTCAGCGCGTACTTAAAGACATCTTCGGCTACGACAGCTTTCGCGGTCGCCAGGGTGCCATTATCGAGCGCGTGGCCAATGGCGGTGATGCACTGGTGCTGATGCCCACCGGGGGCGGCAAGTCCCTGTGTTTCCAGGTCCCGGGCCTGTTGCGCGACGGGTTGGCGGTGGTGGTGTCGCCGTTGATCGCCTTGATGGACGATCAGGTCGCCACCCTCGAAGAATTGGGTGTTTCCGCCGCCGCGCTGAACTCCACCCTGAGCGCCGAGGCGCAGCGCGATCTGGCCAACCGGATCAATCTGGGCGAGATCAAGATGCTCTACCTGGCCCCGGAACGCCTGGTTCAGCCGCGCATGCTGTCCTTTCTGCAAAACCTCAAGATCGCCCTGTTTGCCATCGACGAAGCGCACTGCGTGTCGCAATGGGGCCACGACTTCCGTCCGGAATACCTGAAGCTGGGGCAATTGGCCGAGCTGTTTCCCGACGTTCCGCGCATTGCGCTCACGGCCACCGCCGACAAGCGCACCCGCGAAGAGATCGTCCAGCGCCTGCACCTGCAGAACGCCGAGCGCTTCCTGTCCAGTTTCGACCGCCCCAATATTTTCTACCGCATCGTGCCCAAGGAGCAGCCGCGCAAACAGTTGCTGGCGTTCCTGTCGGAGCGGCGCAGCGATGCAGGCATCGTCTACTGCCTGTCGCGCAAGAAGGTCGATGAGATCGCCGTGTTCCTGAGCGACAACGGCTACCCGGCCTTGCCGTATCACGCCGGCCTGCCCATTGAAACCCGGTCCAGCAACCAACGGCGCTTCCTCAACGAGGAAGGGTTGATCATGGTCGCCACCATCGCCTTCGGCATGGGCATCGACAAACCCAACGTGCGCTTCGTCGCCCACATGGACCTGCCCAAGTCCCTGGAAGCGTACTACCAGGAAACCGGCCGGGCAGGGCGCGACGGTTTGCCGGCCGATGCCTGGATGGCGTACGGGCTGCAAGACGTGGTGATGCTCAAGCAGATGCTGCAGAACTCCGAAGGCGACGAGCGGCACAAGCGGGTCGAGCAGCACAAGCTCGATGCCATGCTCGCCCTGTGCGAAGAAACCCGTTGCCGCCGTCAGACCCTGCTGGCCTATTTCGACGAAGACATGCCCAACCCGTGCGGGCACTGTGACAACTGTGTCGACGGCGTGCAGACCTGGGACGCCACTGAACCCGCACGGCAGGCGCTGTCGGCCATCTACCGTACCGGCCAGCGCTATGGCGTCGGGCATCTGGTGGATGTGCTGCTGGGCAAGTCCAACGACAAGGTCCAGAGCTTTGGCCATCAACATCTGGCCGTGTTCGGCGTCGGAAAAAGCCGTAACGAAAGCGAATGGCGTTCCCTGTTCCGACAGTTGGTCGCCCGGGGTCTGGCCGACATCGACCTGGAAGGCTACGGCGGGCTGCGCCTGAGCGACACCTGCCGGCCGTTGTTGCGCGGGGAGGTCACGCTGGAGTTGCGTCGCGACCTGAAACCACAAACCACCGCCAAGGCCTCCGGCAGCAGCCCGGCCAGCCAGCTGGTGCGCGGCGAAGAGCGCGAGCAGTGGGAAGCGTTGCGTGCCTTGCGCCGCAAACTGGCCGAAGAGCACGGCGTGCCGCCGTATGTCATTTTCCCGGACTCCACGTTGCTGGAAATGCTGCGCAGCAAGCCGGACACCATGGCGGACATGGGCCGGGTCAGCGGGGTCGGCGCGCGCAAGCTGGAGCGTTACGGCGAAGCGTTCCTGGAAGTCCTGGGCGGTTCAGCGCCGGCGCCCAAGGTGATCGCCGATGTGCGGCATGAACTGATCAGCCTGGCCCGGGCCGGCATGACCCCGCAGCAGATCGCCGGGCAATTGCAGTGCACGGAGAAAAACGTCTACACGATGCTGGCCGAAGCGGTGGGCAAGCAGCAGTTATCCCTGGAACAGGCGCTGGACCTGCCCGAAGACCTGCTGGGCGAAATCCAGGACGCGTTTCTCGACGGCGAAGGGGAATTGCCCCCGGTGGCGGCCATCGCCGATCTGTTCGTCGGTCGCGTCCCCGAAGGTGTGTTGTATTGCGTACGTGCGGCGTTGCAGTCGGAGTTTGAGGTTTAACCTTGTTGGAGCGAGGCTTGCCCGCGAAGCTTTTTATCCGGGTTTGAAACATTCACTCGCTTGGCTGGCCCCTTCGCGGGCAAGCCTCGCTCCAACCAAACTGCAATCCTGCGCGTCCCCGACCCCCCGTCAAAAGCGCCGCACTCCGGACCCGGCGGCCCTCTGCGACGAATCACCACATCCGAATACTTGCCTGATTTCAAGCTCCATGGTTAGCTGCCTATCAATCAGTAATGCCTTTAACCATCGAGTCATCTATGCCCCTAACAGAAGAACATCGCTTCGGCATGCAACTGGCCCAAACCACCCGTGGCTGGCGCGCTGAGCTGGACCGACGTCTGGCGGATCTGGGGCTGTCTCAGGCACGGTGGCTGGTGTTGCTGCATCTGGCTCGTTTCACCGAGGCGCCGACCCAGCGCGAGCTGGCCCAGAGTGTCGGGGTCGAAGGCCCCACCCTGGCGCGTTTGCTCGACAGCCTGGAAAAACAGGGGTTGGTGCGTCGTCAGGCGGTACTGGAAGATCGCCGGGCGAAAAAGATCGTGCTCAGTGACACTGCCCGCCCTGTGATAGAGAAAATAGAAGCCATCGCCAACGCGCTGCGCCACGAATTGTTCGTCGGCATCGGTGAAGAGGAATTACGCGTCTGCATGCAGGTGCACTCAAAGATTCTGGCCAACCTCGAAAAATCCTGAGAACCGGCGCGCAGGGCCCTAAATACGTTGTGTGCGCTTAAGCATCCTGTTCTATTTGCACCCATACTTGTTTCGATCTGGACATGGCGTCCATTACGTCAATGATTAGCAGGGAAGCCTGCCTTGGTTTCCATAAGGGTTCGCATGCTGAAGAGTGTTCAGGCTGGTAGTAGGCAGGACGTGTCCTCGGGACGTCGTGTCAAAGCAGTTCTTCGATCAGGCTTGCTGACAGCGGCGATTGCCTCCGCGTCCCTGTTGCACAGCAGCCTCGCGGCAGCGCTTGGGCTGGGCGACATCACCCTGCATTCGGCCCTGGGCCAGCCCCTGAACGCCGACATCGACCTGGTCGAGACGGCCGGTCTGAACCCTGAAGACATCATCGTCGGGCTGGCGTCGACGGAAGCCTTCGGCAAAGCCGGCATCGAGCGCGTTTTCTTTCTCAGCGATTTGCGTTTCACCCCGGTCATTCGTGGCAATCGCGGGGTGGTGCACATCGAGTCGAGAAAGGCGGTAACCGAGCCATACCTGAACTTTCTGGTGAGACTGGTGCGGCCCAATGGCGACCAGTTGCATGAGTACACGGTTCTGCTCGACCCGCCGAATTCCCCGGCCGGACTGGCCGCAACCCGCAGCCGAACCACTTCACTGGCGGACGCCACGGCCAAGACCCCGGACTCGCGGATGCCGGTCGCGCCACCGGTGGCGGTGCAAGGCAAGCGGTACACGGTAGCCGCCGGCGACAGCCTGGGGGCCATTGCCAAACGCGTGCAAGGCCCGGGCAGCAAAATGTCCACCGCTCAGTTGGCCAGCGGTAGTCAGGCGCTCAATCCCCAGGCGTTCCCGGCCGGTGAGCGCAGCGGCCTCAAGCCAGGCCAGAGTCTGCTGCTCCCCGACGCGGCTACGGCGCCTGCTGCAGGCGCGGCGGTGGCTGCCCCCGTGTCGCCTGTTCCCCCGAGCCCGCCTGCGCCAGGAAGCACCACGCCGACCGCTGAACAGCTGACGGCCACCGCGCTGGAAAATCAGCAGCTGAGCAAAAGCCTGGATGATCTGAAAAGTCAGGTCCAGTTGGCGGAAGAGGAGGTGAGCGGCAAAAACAAGCAAATCACCGAGCTTCAGACCCAACTGGCTGAGCTGAAAACCGCCGCCAGCAAACCCGCACCCGTCGTCACCCCGCCCGCCGCACCTGCCGTGGTTGCCGCGCCGGCACCGGTCGCACCCGCCGAAGACGATCTGCCCTGGCCGTTGTTGCTGGGCGCGCTGCTGATTCTTCTGTTGCTGCTGGGCCTGGCGTACTCGGTGCGTCGCAACCGTATCAAAAACCAGCTGGAACTCACGCCGGAGCCGGTAGAGCCGATCCTCAAACCGGTGCAATCGCCCGTGACCCCGGTGTTCGAGGTGCCTGATGTCGCGCCGAGCCCGGCCCCTGCCGCCACGAGCACATCCTCGGCATCTTCCGGGCAACGGCTGGCGGGCGCGTCCAGCGACGCTCTGGACGGCGCAAGCATTTACATCGCCTACGGTCGTTTCACCGAAGCGCTCGCTATCTTGCGCGAAGCCCTGCAGAAACAGCCGCAACGCACGGATTTGCGCCTCCGAATCCTTGAGTTGTTGGGCGAGTTGGGCGATGGGGCCGGCTTCGACGAAGAAGAAAAGGTCCTGTTGAACCAAGGCATCGAGCCCAGCAGGCTTCAGGATATCCGTTCGCGCTACCCCAAATTGAAAGTGGCGCCGCAACCTGCTCCGGCCGGGCCCGTGCCGGCGCCGGCCAACGCGGCGTCGCCAGTCGCCCCCGTGGTGGTGGCGGCCGCTGGCACGACCATTCTGGCCGCTGCGGCCGCGTCCACCCGCTCCGACGCTCAGCTCGACGAGAGCACGGCGGCGTCGCTCAACCCCAAATCGGACGACGATTTCCAGTTGAACCTGGACGACTTGTCGATGGATTCCGATTGGGATCTGGTGGATCCGTTCGACACCACCCCGGCGCCGCGCAAAACTGTGGTCAGCGTGCCGGAGCCGGAGACGGTCGACCCGGCTTTTGCCTCGAACCTGACCCAGCTGCCCGAAGTGTTCGAAATGCCCGAAGAGCAATTCCTCAGCGATTTTGCCGAGCCGGAACCTGACCCCGAGCCTGTCCCCCATCAGGACAGCGCGCTCGATCTCGATCTGGACATGGATTTCGACATGGACCTGGATTCGGACCTCGACCTGTCGTCGGTGTCAGACCCGATGCCTGAGACGATGGTGCAGACCAACAACGACTCGCTGAACGATGCGTTTCTGGACGGCTTCATGGATGACGAATCAAACTTCGACCTGCTGGACCTGGACGAAGAGCCGCTGAGCAAGATCAATCAAGCCCAGGTGCTGATCGACGAAGGCCATCTGGATGAAGCGCGGCAGTTGCTCCAGGAGGTCATCGAAGGCAGCGACGACGGCCCTCAACAGACCGCGCGGGACTTGTTGGCCGGGATCGGCTGATGGCCGCCAAACCCGAAATCGTCATCACCTACTGCACCCAATGTCAGTGGCTGCTGCGCGCCGCCTGGCTGGCGCAGGAGTTGCTCAGCACGTTCTCTGACGATCTGGGCAAAGTGTCGCTGGTGCCCGGGACCGGCGGGGTGTTTCACATCACCTGCGATGGGGTGCAGATCTGGGAGCGCAAGGCTGACGGGGGCTTCCCGGAAGCCAAAGTGCTCAAGCAACGGGTGCGCGACCAGATCGACCCCCAGCGCGACCTGGGGCACAACGACCGACTTGCAACGCCCGACGCCTGAGTCGTTCTCCGCTGTCATCACATCGCAACGCACCTGTCATGTTCAGTTAACCGTCCCGGTTCAGTCTCATTGAAACCAGACGGAGTGTGTCCATGAGCATTGCTGAGAACGTCCGCCCCAGTCGTAAGCAACGTGTCAGAACCTTATGGATATCGGACGTCCACCTCGGCACACGCGATTGCCAGGCCGAGCACCTGTCGAGTTTTCTCAAGCAATATCACGCCGACAAGGTGTACCTGGTGGGCGACATCATCGACGGCTGGAAACTGCGCGGCGGCATGTACTGGCCCCAGGCGCACACCAACGTCATCCGCCGTCTGCTGACCATGAGCAAGCGCGGCACCGAAGTCATTTACGTTACCGGCAACCACGATGAGTTCCTGCGCCGCTACTCGAAACTGATCCTGGGCAATATCCATCTGGTGGACGAAGCCGTTCACACCACGGCCGACGGCCGACGGCTACTGGTGATCCACGGTGATCAGTTCGACGTCATCACCCGCTATCACCGTTGGCTGGCATTTCTCGGCGACTCTGCCTACGAATTCACCCTGACCCTCAACCGCTGGCTCAATCATTGGCGCGCCCGCTGCGGGTACGGCTACTGGTCGCTGTCGGCGTACCTCAAGCACAAGGTCAAGACCGCCGTCAGCTTCATTAGCGATTTCGAAGAAGCCATTGCGCATGAGTGCGCCAAGCGCGGGCTGGACGGGGTGGTCTGCGGGCACATCCACCACGCCGAGATCCGAAAGGTCGGCGAAGTGGAATACCTTAATTGCGGCGATTGGGTCGAGTCGTGCACAGCGCTGATCGAGCACTGGGATGGCCATATCGAACTGTTCAGACTGGCAGACGCGCACATCAGCGCCAAAGCCCATGTGGATGCAGAGCAGGCGACGGCCTGAACGCCGGAGCCGTCAGTGAATTGCGCGGCTAAAACGGCACTTTGCCGCGCAGCATGTCGCGGTACATCACAAAATCCCCGAGCAGGCTGTAGAACGGATGCTTGAAGGTGGCCGGCCGATTCTTCTCGAAAAAAAAGTGCCCCACCCATGCAAAGCTGTACCCCGCCAGCGGCACTGCCCACATCCACACGAAGTTCGCACTGATCAACGCCAGGAGCATGACCAGAATCACCAGGCTGGTGCCGATGAAATGCAAGCGGCGACAGGTGCTGTCGCGGTGTTCCTGCAGGTAATACGGATAGAAATCGGCGAAACGCGTGAAGGGTTTGACGGTGTCCACGAGCGGGCCTCGGTTTTTGTGATGTGTCCTCAGTCTAGCCGAGCCAGGCACACACCGATTCGCTTCTGCCGAAGGCGTGGGAGCTGGCTTGTCCTGCGATCTGGCGCGAAGCGGCAGCACATCCGGCTCATGCGGTATAGATATGGATCGTACCCACGCTCTGCGTGGGAACGCATTTGGACGCTCCGCGTCCCGATGACGCAGAGCGTCACAGGATGCATGCCCACGCAGAGCGTGGGAACGATCGTCGCGTGTTGGCGCCTTCCGGGGATCAATGCCGCCAAAACGCCGGGATGCACAGCACCAGCACGGTGATGATTTCCAGGCGGCCGAGGAGCATGCCGACCGACAGGATCCATTTCGCGGCGTCGGGCAGGGTGGAGAAGTTGCCGGCCGGGCCGATGGTTTCGCCCAGGCCGGGGCCCACGCCGGAGACGGTGCTGGCGGCGCCGGTGAGGGCGGTCATCCAGTCAAGGCCCAGCAGCGACAGCAACAGGGCGATCAGGCAGATGGTGATGGTGAAGAAGAACGAAAAGGTCAGGATCGAGCGCACGATGTCGTCGTCCAGCCGGTGGCCGTTGTAGTTCTGCCGGATCACGGCCCGGGGGTGGATCAACTGGTGAAGGTTGGCCCGGAGCAGAATGTAAGCCACCTGGAACCGGAAGACCTTCACGCCGCCTGCCGTTGAGCCGGAGCAGCCGCCGATGAACCCTAGGTAAAAGAAGATCATCAGCGAGAAGTTGCCCCACAGGCTGTAATCCCCGAGGGCGAAACCGGTGGTGGTCACCACCGAGGTCACGTTCAACGCAACGTGGCGCAGCGCGTCGTACCACGGCAAGTCGGTGGTCCACCAATACCAGATGCCCATCACCAGCCAGGTCAGCAACAGCAGGCTGATAAATCCCTGCACCTGCTGGTCGTCGAGCAGCGCCCGGCGATTCCCGCGCAAGGTCGCGACGAATAAGGTGAACGGCAGGCTGCCCAGGATCATCACCACGATTGCCACCCAGTGCACGGCCGGTTGCGTCCACTTGGCCAGGGACAGGTCGGAGGTGGAAAACCCGCCGGTAGAAATGGCCGACATGGCGTGGTTGATCGCATCGAAAAGGCTCATTCCCGCCAGCCAGAACGCAATGCTGCCCAGCGCCGTGATACCGACGTAAGTCAGCACGATGAACTTGGCCACCATGTGCGAGCGGGGCATGACTTTTTCCGAGCGGTCCGAGGATTCGGTCTGGAACAGGCGCATGCCGCCGATCCGCAGCAGCGGCAGAATGGCCACGGCCATGCCGATGAAGCCGATGCCGCCCAGCCAGTGCAGCAACGACCGCCAGATCAGGATGCCGGGGGACATGGTGTCCAGCCCGCTCAGCACCGTGGACCCGGTGGCGGTAATGCCGGACATGCTTTCGAAGAACGAGTCGGTGTAGCTGATGTGCTGCGTCAGCAGAAAGGGCAGCGCAGCGAAGATGCAGACGACGACCCAGCTGCTGACGGTCAGCAGGTACATGTCCCGGGGCCGCAGATGCACATGCTCCGGGCGTCCGGGAATGACCAGCGCCAAGCCCGCGACGAAGGTGATGGTGCTCGCCCACAGGAACGACGGCATGTCGCTGGTGCGCTCGAAGATCAGCAGGGTCGCCATGGGCACAACCATTGCCACGGCCAGCGTGATCAGAAAGATACCGATAATGAAACCGATGATTCGGAGGGTCGGCAACGCCATGCGGTCGCTCTGATGAGGAAATGAAGGGGCGCCATTCTACCCGTGGGCATCAGCATGTAAACCGACGCCTTTTCCGGATGTCTTGTAAGTAATTGCCACACTTATTCGTTATTGAAGTTCAACACGTCCTAGAATGCCCAATCATTTTTTATAAGGAAGCGATGTGATGGATGCGCTCGACCTACTGCTCAACCGCGTGTCGGTTCCACGATTGATCGAACCGGCACCGGATGCCGCGCAGCGAGAGATTCTGTTCAGCGCCGCCTTGCGTGCGCCCGATCATGGTCAGCTGCGGCCGTTTCGTTTTCTCACCGTAGAAGGTGACGCCCGCGTGCGCATGGGGTTGCTCCTGGCCGAGGCGTTGCAGCAGGGCAGTGGCGACGTCGAGGAGAGGGCGCTGGATAAAGCCCGGAACGGCCCGTTGCGCGCGCCGCTGGTGGTGGTGGTGATCGCCCGGTTGCAGGATCACCATAAAGTGCCCAAGAGCGAGCAGTTCATCACCGCCGGTTGCGCGGCCCATGGCGTGTTGTTGGCCGCATACGCGCTGGGCATCGGTGCGGTGTGGCGCACCGGTGAGCTGTCCTTTTCGCCGGTCGTCGCCAAGGGCCTTGGGCTGGCGGAGGACGAGCAGGTGATCGCGTTTCTGTACCTGGGCACGCCACAAAACCCGCCGCGGGTGGCGGGGAAGGTCGAGGTGGTAGATTTTGTGAGTGAGTGGCAGGGTTAAACCCCATTGCTGCTTTTGTAGGAGCGCGCTTGCCCGCGATGGCGTTGGGTCAGTCACACAGAACGTGACTGAAAGACCTTCATCGCGGGCAAGCGCGCTCCTACCGTTACGATTACGGCGGTGTGATGGGCAACTCAAGGCTCGCGACAAACCCGCCGTCCGGGTGGTTTTCCAGGATCAGATTGCCGCCGTGTTTTTCCGCCGCGCGCTTGGCAATCGCAAGCCCAAGGCCGTAACCCGGCGCGGTCTGCCCGGGCGCGCGATAGAAGGGTTCACCCAGTTGCGTCAGGTGCTCCGGCGCCACGCCCGGCCCGTGGTCGCGAACGAAAATGCGCATGTGCTCGCCGATCCGGGTCACACCCAGTTCAATCGGCATGCCGCTCGGGTTAAACCGCGAAGCGTTACGCAGCAGATTGTCCAGCGCTCGCTCCAGCACATCCGGCCAGCCCAACAGGCTGACGGTATGATCGACGTCCACCCTCACGGTCTGATCGGCGCTGCCTTGCTCGGCATCCGCCTTCAAATGCTCTAGCAAGCCCTTCAATTCAACGGGCACGGCGCTGCCCACATCGGCGTCCAGCCGCGCCAGAGCGAGGATTTCGCCGATCAGCACTTCCAGGCGGTCACATTCGCGGGTCAGGCGGGGCCACAGCTTTTCCCGTTGTTCCGGTTCCGCGCGCTCGGCCAGCGCCAGGGCGATGCGCAGGCGGGCCAGGGGTGAACGCAGTTCGTGAGAGACGTCCCGCAGCAGTTGCCGCTGGCTGCTGATCAGGCTCTGCAGACGGGCGCCCATGCGGTTGAAGTCGTTGGCCAGCACGCCGAATTCATCCCGGCGCCCGGCCAGTTGCGCCAGGCTGTTCTGTTGATAGGTGGTCTGGCCCAGATCGTGGACAGCGCCGCGCAACCGGCTCAAGGGCCGCGTGATCGACAAGGTCACAAACAGGCTGAACAGCGTCAGCACCACCAGCGCAATGCCCAGCGCACTGAGCGGCCACAACAGGCTTTCGCGGTGCCAGGCATCGAGTTCCGGGTGCGGGATGCGGTAAATCAGCAGGTAGGTTTCACTGGTCTTGGGGCTGGTGTATTCGGTGGTCAGGCGCCGCCACGGCAGTTGTTTCGGGTCATCGTGCTGACGCGCTTCGAAAGCGGCCGCACGGGGAGGGAAGGTCCCGGACACCACCGCTTCACCGCTGTCGTTGAGCACTTGCACATCGATGTGGTATTTGCGCTTGAGGTCCAGCAGATAATCCTGCGCCGCCTCCGCGCCCTGGTTGTCATAGAGCTGGGTCCACTTTTCCGGCAGTTTGTGCAAGCCGGGGTGACGGCTGAGAATCCACGCGTCCTGATTGAGCATATGCCCCAGCAGAATCGACAGGCCAGCGACCAGGGCAATGGCGAGCCAGAAGCTCGCCAGGATTCGCCAGAACAATGAGCGCACGGGTTTCCCTCAAATCAGAAAAACCCGGCACGCCGGAGCGTGTCGGGTTGGATGGGTAACGTACCCGCAATCAGCTGGCCGTTACTGGGTTTTTTGCGCTTTCTGCGCTTTCCAGGCTTCGAATTCGGCGCGATCGGCGCGACGTTGTTCCTGGTCTTTCTTCATTTGATCGAACTGCTTTTGCTGATCAGGCGTGAGCATGGCGCGGATGTCGCTGTCGGTCTTGGCGCGCTTGGCCGCGAACTCGTCGTGCATCGCCTTCTGGTCGGCTGGCGACAGCTTGGCCAGGTACTTGTCGGTGATCTCGTGGCGGCTGCGCATCTGGTCGCCCATCAATTTGCCGACTTGCTGGCGCTGCTCCGGGGTCAGGTTCAGTTTGTCGAACGGACCTTTGTGGTGCATGCCGGGGCCGCCGAAACCTGGGCCTTCATGCCCCATCGGGCCGCCATCAGCGGGAGGCATTGCCATCGCAACGGTAGGCAGAGCAGCAGCGAACATCAAAGCCATCAGAGTCTTACGCATGGTGTATCTCCTTGTCTCGAATCCGGCTCTGTGCCGGTTGATGCCAGTTTAGGGAGATCAAGGTCAAGCGAGGTCAGGCGTGCGTAAAGCTTGGGTAAAGAGGTGTGTAGCGTGATTTGACATTGTAGGAGCGCGCTTGCCCGCGATAAGGGCCTGGCCGCCGACATTGATGTATCTGGCAGTCTGCAATCGCGGGCAAGCGCGCTCCTACAGGTCGGGTGCGCCGGTTCAGACGGCGTAGTAATAACCCCGGCTGCGCAGCGCGACGATTCTTGGGCGGCCGTCGGCGTGTGGGCCGATTTTCTTGCGCAGGTTACTGACGTGCATATCCAGGCTGCGGTCGTACAAGGTCAGTTTGCGGCCCAAGGCCAGTTGCGCCAGTTCCTGCTTCTCCAGCGGCTCGCCCGGTTGACCGAGCAACGCTTCCAGAAGGCGGGCCTCGGAGACGGTCAGGACAAACTCCTGATCGTCGATGGTGACCACGCCACGGGCCGGGCTGAAGGTCAAATCCCCCAGCTCCAGCTGCGTCGACACCGCCGTAGGATGGCTGCGCCGCAGGACCGCACGCAGCCGTGCCGTCAATTCCCGGGGGTCGCAGGGCTTGGTGAGGTAATCGTCGGCGCCCAGTTCCAGGCCGAGGATCCGGTCCAGCGGCTCGCCCCGTGCCGACAGCATCAGCACCGGCAGATCGGGGTGTTCGGTGCGCAGTTGTTTGAGCAGTTCCAGACCACTGCCGTCGGGCAGCATCACGTCCAGCACCACGACGGCGGGCGAGGCCTCGGCCAACGCCTTTCGGGCGCTCTGCCCGTCATGGCAGGCACGCACCTGAAAGCCTTCCTGGGTCAGCCAACTGCTCAGGAGCTCGCACAGCTCCTGGTCATCATCAATCAGTAACAACTCGCTCATGACTTACTCAATTTAGCCATTGCCGACGACGTCTGCGCCAACCGCTGGCAAAGATACCGCACAGCAAGGCAATCAGTGCAACGCCGCCACCGGCGACAAACCATTGTTGTTGCTCCGTCAGCACGCGTTGCGGCATGACGGACTGCGCTTCTTTGAGCTGCATTTTAAGCCTTTGGTTCTCTTGACGCAGACGGCTGAGCGCAATTGTTTCCTGCGCGGCGCCAGCCGATTGCAGCTGGCGGGCCAATTCTTCGCGCTGACGCTCGCTCTGCGCCAGTTTCTGGCGCACATCGCTGAGCTGGCTGGCGGTGCTGGGCAATGACAGCGCATAGCCTTCCGTATCGTTGGATTCCACACCCTGGGCACTGAGGGTGATCGCGGAAATGGCCAACAGGGCTGAAAGCAGACACCAAGGACCTGGACGCATCTGAACTCCTGACATTTAGCAAGCATGTGTCAGGTTGTCGGCACGGGGAGGGGAAAACTGAGCGGGGCGGGGCGCCTGACGGGATCATCCGGTCATGGGCACCGGATGATCGTCAACACAGGCAAGGGACGCGAAGCGGTTTACGGCAGGACTTGCTTGAACGGCTTGACCACCACGTGGGCGTAGACACCGGCCTTGACGTAAGGATCAGCGTCGGCCCAGGTCTGCGCAGCGCCGAGGGAGTCGAACTCGGCCACGATCAGGCTGCCGGTAAAACCCGCAGCGCCCGGATCGTTGCTGTCGACGGCGGGCATGGGCCCCGCCAGCACGACCCGGCCTTCGCTTTTCAGCGCGGTCAGGCGCTCGAGGTGCGCAGGGCGCGCTTGCAGGCGTTTATCCAGGGAGTCGGCGACGTCTGTGGCAACGATGGCGTAGAGCATGTCAGTCCTCGGTTTTCTTGGTGGCAGGTGTGGTCGAAGGCGCGGCTTCCGGGTCCACGTCATGCATGTGGCGGGCGAGGAACACGCCCTGGCCCAACAGGAACAGCAGCGTCATGCCCAGGCTGCCGAAGACTTTGAAGTCGACCCAGAATTCCTGATAAGTGAACGCAACGTACAGGTTGGCGGCGCCGCAGAAGATAAAGAACACGATCCAGGCGATGTTCAGTTTGGTCCAGATGGCCTGAGGCAATGTCAGCGCGTGGCCCATGATGCGCTGGATCAGCAGGCGATTGCCGATGAAGTGGCTGCCCGCGAAGACCAGTGCAAACAGCCAGTTGACCACCGGCGCTTTCCACTTGAGGAAGGTTTCGCTGTGAAAGGCCAGTGTGAGGCTGCCGAACACCAGACAGGCAACCAATGTCAGCCACTGGCTTTTTTCCAGCCGGCCCTGCTTCACGAACAGAATGCCGTAGACCACGATGGAGCTGGCGATCAGCATGGCGGTGGCGCTGAAAATGCCGCCGACCATGACGCTGTGGCCCATGACGTCAACAGCGTGGGGGTCGATCTTGTAGACGATGAAAAACAGGATTAACGGGATGAAGTCGATGAATTGTTTCACAGTAAGAGCCAGAAGCTGGATGTGGCGGCATAATAACAAACATCAATGACTGCGAAAGCGCCCCTATGAATGTCGATCTGCACTGCCACAGCACCGCCTCCGACGGTGGCCTCGCGCCCGCCGTACTGGTTGCACGTGCCCACGAGAATGGCGTGCGGGTCCTGGCGCTGACCGATCACGACACCCTCGAAGGGCTTGAAGAGGCCCGCGCTGCGGCGCTTGCACTGGATATGCAGCTGATCAACGGGGTGGAGTTGTCCTGCACCTGGGGCGGCGCCACCATCCATGTTCTGGGCTATGGTTTCGACGTCAAGGCGCAGGTTCTAGTCGACGCCATCGAGCAATTGCACCATGGGCGGTGGTTGCGCGCCGAGGAAATCAGTCGCAAATTGGCGATGAAAGGTATGCCCGGAGCGCTCGAAGGGGCTCGCGCCATCCAACAGGCCCTGGGCGACAGCGGCAATGCGCCGGCCCGACCGCACTTTGCCGACTTCATGGTGGCGCAGGGTTACGTCAAGGATCGCGCCGAGGCGTTCCGCAAATGGCTGGGCGCCGGCAAGCTGGGCGACGTCAAGCAGCACTGGCCAACCCTGGAAGACACCGTTGCGACCCTGCGCGCCGCCAACGCCTGGGTCAGCCTCGCGCACCCCTGGCACTACGACTTCACCCGCAGCAAACGACGTAAACTGGTCGCCGATTTCCTTCAGGCCGGCGGCCATGCCATTGAAGTTGTCAACGGCCTGCAACCTGCCGATCAGGTGGGCAGTCTGGCGATATTGGCCCGTGAATTTGGTCTGCTGGTCAGTGCCGGCAGTGACTTTCATGCCCCCGGGGGCTGGTCCGAGATCGGCGTTTACCGCCCGTTACCCGAGGATCTGCCGCCACTTTGGTGTCGATTCAAAAATGAACAGCCTACTGCCGTCTGAACAGGAAGATACCGTGAGTCAATTTTTCCAGGTGCACCCGGAGAATCCCCAGGCGCGTCTGATCAAGCAAGCTGTGGAAATCATCAGGGCGGGCGGGTTGGTGGTGTACCCCACCGACTCCTCCTACGCCCTGGGCTGCCAGATGGGTGACAAAAATGCCGTCGAACGCATTCGCCGTCTGCGCCAACTGGACGACAAGCACAACTTCACGCTGATGTGCTGCGACCTCTCGCAACTGAGCATGTTCGCCAAGGTCGACACCACCGCGTTTCGGGTGCTCAAGGCCCACACGCCGGGGCCGTACACCTTTATTCTCAGCGCGACCCGCGACGTGCCGCGTCTGGTGCTGCACCCCAAGCGCCGGACCATCGGCCTGCGGGTGCCGCGTCACCCGATTGCCCAAGCGCTGCTGCAAGAGCTGGGCGAGCCGCTGATGAGCGTGAGCCTGATTCTGCCCGGCGAAACCGTGCCGATGAGCGATCCGTTCGACATGCGCGAGGTGCTGGAGCATCAGGTCGACCTGATCATCGACGCCGGCATCGGCGGGATCACGGCGTCCACCGTGGTCAATCTCAGCGACGGCGAACCGACGGTGATCCGTGTGGGTTGTGGCGATCCGACGCCGTTCAGGGCCGACGCCGAGTGACCGAGGTCCAGACGCTCGACAGCCAGGCAGGCGCGCAACAGGAGTTGCCGTTTGCCCTGGTCTACGGGCAGGCCGTCACTCAGATGCCGCTGGACCTGTACATCCCGCCGGACGCGCTGGAAGTGTTCCTCGAAGCCTTCGAAGGCCCGCTGGATTTGCTGCTGTACCTGATCCGCAAACAGAACATCAACATCCTCGACATTCCCGTGGCGGAAATCACCCGGCAGTACATGGGTTACGTAGAGCTGATGAAAACCGTGCGCCTGGAGCTGGCGGCGGAGTACCTGGTCATGGCGGCGATGCTGGCCGAGATCAAGTCGCGGATGCTGCTGCCGCGCTCTGAGGCCGCCGAACAGGAAGAAGACGACCCGCGCGCCGAACTGATCCGCCGGCTGCAGGAATACGAGCGCTTCAAGGCCGCCGCCGAAGGCATCGACCAGCTCTCGCGCATCGGTCGCGACGTGGTGGTGCCTCGGCTTGACGCGCCTGAGGCCCGTGCGCGCAAGCTGGTGCCGGACGTCAGCCTGGAAGAGCTGCTGATGTCCATGGCCGAAGTGCTGCACCGGGGCGATATGTTCGAGAGCCATCAGGTCAGCCGTGAGGCGTTGTCCACCCGCGAACGCATGAGTGATGTACTGGAGCGACTGAAGGGCGGTGGCTTCGTCCCGTTCGCCGAGCTGTTCACCGCCGAAGAAGGGCGTCTGGGCGTGGTCGTGACCTTCATGGCGGTCCTGGAGCTGGTCAAGGAATCCCTCGTCGAACTGGTGCAGAACGAACCGTTTGCCGTCATTCATGTGCGTGCGCGAGCCGAATAAGAGCTGGATCTGATCGATGAACCTCAACGAACCCCGCGAGCTGGCAACCCTGCTCGAAGCTTTTTTGCTGGCCTCCGGTAAACCGCAATCCCTTGAGCGGCTGTACGAGCTGTTCGAAGAGGGCGAGCGCCCGGAGCCGCCGGTGTTCAAGAAAGCGCTGGAGGTGCTGCGCAAGTCCTGCGACAACCGGGCGTTCGAACTCAAGGAAGTCGCCTCCGGCTATCGCCTGCAGATCCGCGAGAAATTTTCGCCGTGGGTCGGTCGCTTATGGGAGGAGCGGCCCCAGCGTTATTCCCGCGCCTTGCTGGAAACCATGGCGCTGATTGCCTACCGCCAGCCGATTACCCGGGGCGAGATCGAGGACGTGCGGGGCGTGGCGGTCAACACCAACATTGTCAAGACGCTCCTTGAGCGCGAGTGGGTGCGGATCGTGGGCTACCGCGACGTGCCGGGCAAACCGGCGATGTTCGCCACCACCAAGGCTTTTCTCGATCACTTCAACCTGAAAAACCTCGACGAACTGCCACCGCTGGCCGACTTGCGACAGCTGGAGCCGGACCCGATCCTGGACTTCGACGACGCGCCGGTGCCCGCGCATCTGCAGGCCTTGGCCGACGCCAGCCTGCCGCCCATCGACGGCGAACCTGAACCGGTGCGTGACGAAACCAGTTTCCGCAGCCTGTTGGTGGAGCTGGACTCCATGGAGAAAGGCCTGAAAATTGATTTCGACGATTTATTGGTCGATCCGCTCGACGCGGAGTCAGATTGGGAAGATGAGCCGCGAGATGATGAAGAATCGCGGTAGGTAAATTGGTTCCACCCCTGTAGGAGCGCGCTTGCCCGCGAATACGATCTGTCCGCAACGGATGTGTTGTTTGACACGACGCCATCGCGGGCAAGCGCGCTCCTACAAGGGTCGTCCACCATTCAGGTCAGCCCATGAGCACTAAATCCCCCTGCATCAGCCTCTGTAAATTCACCGACGACATCTGCATCGGCTGTGGCCGTAGCAAGCGTGAAATCAAGTCGTGGAAGAAGATGGAAAAGGACGAGAAGCGTTCGGTACTGGCCGAGTCCGCCATGCGTCTGATCAAGCTCAAGGCCGCCGGTCGTAAGAAAAAGAAGTGAGTCAGGGCTTTTCGACTAGTCTCTGGTGCGCAACGCTCGCCATGGGCGTATGATTCGCGACCTTTTGGCGATCCATACCCGCCACGAGGCTTTTTTAGTATTCCGCCAGCGCGCCTTCTTAGTAGAAGCAGGCGCCAGGCAACCGGGCCGTGCTTTGTCGAGCATGGCCTGATCGACACACCGGGAGGTGCCCAGATGAGTGACAAAGACAAGCAGGACAGCCAGGAAATCGGCCCAGCAGGCGAAAAGCTGCAAAAAGTACTGGCGCGCATCGGCGTCGGTTCTCGCCGAGACGTAGAAGCCTGGATCACCCAGGGCCGGGTCAAGGTCAACGGCAAGGACGCAAACCTCGGTCTGCGCGTCGACTTGCACGACGCCATCACCGTTGACGGTCGCGTTATCAAGCGTGAAGAAGCCGCTGAAACCGTCCGCCGCGTCATCATGTACAACAAACCAGACGGCGAAATCTGCACCCGTGACGACCCCGAAGGTCGCCCGACCGTATTCGATCGTCTGCCAAAGCCTAAAGAAGGTCGCTGGATCAACGTCGGTCGTCTGGACATCAACACCACCGGTTTGCTGATGTTCACCACCGATGGCGAGCTGGCCAACCGTTTGATGCACCCCTCGTTCGAAATGGACCGTGAATACGCCGTCCGGGTGCGTGGCGAAGTCGATGACGACATGCTGCTGCGCCTGAAGAATGGCGTGATCCTCGAAGACGGTCCTGCTCGCTTCACCGACATCCAGCAAGCGCCGGGCGGTGAAGGCTTCAACCACTGGTACCACTGCGTGGTCATGGAAGGGCGTAACCGTGAGGTTCGTCGTCTGTGGGAATCCCAAGGCTTGGTGGTCAGCCGCCTCAAACGCGTGCGTTATGGCCCGGTATTCCTGAACTCCGACCTGCCCATGGGCCGCTGGCGCGAAATGAGCCAGTACGAAGTCGACACCCTCAGCGCCGAAGTCGGCCTGACACCCGTCGCCATGCCGCAGATGAACGCCAAGACCAAGGACAAGATGGAGCGCTTGCAGCGCCAGTCATCGCGTCCGTTGGGCAAAGGCGAGCGCGTGCGTAACGTGCGTCCGGCCAAAGATGCCGCCGGTGCCGAGCGCCCCGTGCGCGAGCCGCGTCCTGCGATTGGCAGCGATCGCCCGGTGCGCGAGCCGCGTCCTGCGATTGGCAGTGATCGTCCAGCCCGCGACTCTCGTGGCGAAACGGGTGACCGTCCAGCCCGTGATCCGCGTTATGCGGTCGGTGAAAAGCGTCCGGCCCGTGAGCCGCGTGTGCCTGAAGGCGAGCGTGTGCGTCCGGCCGGCAAGCCGCAGGACGGGGGTCGCGGTCAGCGCACACCACGTCCACCGGTGGGCGGTCGCTCCGAAGGTCGCGGCGACAGCAGCCGTGGCACGCCGGTGGCCGAACGTCCAGGCGACATGAACAAACGTCCGGCCAAGCCAAAGCCTTCGCGCCCCGGCATCAAACTGGTGGACGACAAGACCCCATCGGGCAAGCGCCGCGGGCCTCCAGCAGGCTCCGGTCAGCGTCCGGGCTTCGGTCGTCGCAAGCCTGAGTGATGGTGGCTTGAAATAAAAAAACGCCAGTCGAGAGACTGGCGTTTTTTTTTGTCTTTTTATTGCAAGAGTGCGCTTGCCCGCGAAGGCAGTTTGTCTACAACGACGGTGTTGTTTGACATGACGCCATCGCGGGCAAGCGCGCTCCTACAACGGAATTCGATCCCGCGTTGCCAGGCACCGGTGTACAATGCGCGCCGTTTTTTGTGTCCTTAGTGAGCAAGCATATGGCCCCGTCGGGTGAGTTGAAACGTGGTCTCAAAAACCGTCATATCCAGCTGATCGCCCTGGGCGGTGCCATCGGCACGGGGTTGTTCCTGGGGTCGGCGGGCGTGCTCAAGTCGGCGGGTCCGTCGATGATTCTCGGCTATGCCCTGTGTGGCTTCATCGCCTTCCTGATCATGCGCCAGCTGGGTGAAATGATCGTCGAAGAGCCGGTGGCCGGGTCATTCAGCCATTTCGCGCACCAATACTGGGGCGGTTTCGCCGGCTTCCTGTCCGGCTGGAATTGCTGGGTCCTGTACATTCTGGTGGGCATGTCCGAGCTGACGGCGGTCGGCAAGTACGTGCACTACTGGTGGCCGGACGTCCCGACCTGGGCCTCGGCGGCGGTGTTCTTCGTGATGATCAACGCCATCAACCTGGCCAACGTGAAAGTCTTTGGCGAAGCGGAGTTCTGGTTCGCCATCATCAAGGTGGTCGCCATCGTCGGCATGATTGCCCTGGGCAGTTACCTGCTGGTCAGTGGCAACGGCGGCCCGCAGGCGTCGGTGAGCAATCTGTGGGACCACGGCGGGTTCTTCCCCCACGGCATCAGCGGCTTGGTGATGGCGCTGGCGTTCATCATGTTCTCCTTCGGTGGCCTGGAAATGCTCGGTTTTACCGCCGCCGAAGCCGATCAGCCGAAAGTCATCATTCCCAAGGCCATCAATCAGGTGATCTACCGCATCCTGATTTTCTACATCGGCTCGCTGGTGGTGCTGTTGTCGCTGACCCCGTGGGACGCGCTGTTGAACACACTTAATGCGTCCGGCGATGCCTACAGCGGCAGCCCGTTTGTGCAGGTGTTCTCGATGCTCGGCAGCAACACGGCCGCGCACATTCTCAACTTCGTGGTGCTGACCGCCGCGCTGTCGGTGTACAACAGCGGCACCTATTGCAACGCGCGCATGCTGTTCGGGATGGCTGAGCAGGGTGACGCGCCGCGGTCCCTGGCGCGGGTGGACCGTCGCGGTGTGCCGGTGCGGGCGATTCTGGTGTCGGCCGCAGTGACAGTGATCGCGGTGCTGCTCAACTACCTGATTCCGCAGAGTGCGCTGGAGCTGCTGATGTCGCTGGTGGTGGCCACGCTGGTGATCAACTGGGCGATGATCAGCTACTCGCACCTGAAGTTTCGCCAGCACATGAACCGCACCGGCCAGGTGCCGCTGTTCAAGGCGCTGTGGGCCCCGTACGGGAATTACGTCTGCCTGGCGTTCGTGGCGTTGATTCTGGTGATCATGCTGCTGATCCCGGGCATCCGCGTGTCGGTGTTCGCGATCCCGGTGTGGTTGCTGGCGATGTGGGGGTTTTATGGGGTCAAGAACAAACGGAGTTTGGCCGGTGAGGCGATGGTCAAGTGAGCCACCGACACGGTTGTAGGAGCGCGCTTGCCCGCGATGAGGTGGGTACATTCGACCTGTTTCTGTCGACTGAAAAGGCTTTTCGCGGGCAAGCGCGCTCCTACAATGGGATGCTGGTCGCGTCAGAAATCGCACAGGGTTCCCCATGCTGATCATCTCCAACAACGTGCACTTGCCCGACGCCGAGGTCGAGCTGACCGCTATCCGTGCACAGGGCGCGGGCGGGCAGAACGTCAACAAAGTGTCCAGCGCCATGCACCTGCGTTTCGACATCAACGCCTCATCTTTGCCGCCGTTCTACAAGGAACGTCTGCTGGCGTTGCGCGACAGCCGGATCACCGGCGATGGCGTGATCATCATCAAGGCCCAGTCGTACCGCACGCAGGAACAGAACCGCGCCGATGCGCTGGAGCGCTTGAGTGAGCTGATCGTCAATGCGGGGAAGGTCGAGAAGAAGCGGCGGCCGACCAAGCCGACCCTGGGCTCCAAGACCCGCCGCCTTGAGTCGAAGAACAAACGCGGGTCGATCAAGGCCGGGCGGGGCAAGGTGGATTTCTAAACCCATGGAGTGCTGCTTCTGCCGAAGGCATGAGAGCCTGGCTTGCCAGCGATCTGCCGGGGACCGGCAGTGAATCCTGGGCACGCGGTATAACTGACCTTCTGTGCGACGTTGTTCAGGACGACCAGGCCGTAACGGGCGCCGATGAATCAGGCGTCCACCACCACCTTCTCCCGCGTCACCTTGGCCTGCTTGTACAGATAAACGCTCAACCCCAACCCGCCCAGCGACGCCAGCGCCGCGAACAGGAAGATCGACGCAAAGCCAAAGCCCGCCGCCACGGCGCCCGCCACCGGTCCGGTGATCCCCAGCGACAGGTCGATGAACAGCGAGTAAGCCCCCACCGCCGCACCGCGACTGGACGCCGGCACCAGATTCACCGCCTCGACCCCCAGCGCCGGGAACACCAGCGAGAAGCCAAACCCGGTCAGCGCCGCGCCGGCCAGTGCCAGATTGGGATTAGGCGCCAGCCACAGCAACAACAAGCCCGCCGTCTCAACCGACAGACACGCAATCGCCACCTGGAAGCCGCCGATGCGGTTGATCATCCGGCCGAACAACAGACGCGCGCCAATAAAGCAGCCGCCGAACAGGCTCAGGCACAACACGGCGTTGGGCCATGCATGGCTGGCGTAATACAGCGTAATGAACGTGGCGATGGTGCCAAAACCAATGGAGCCCAGCGCCAGCCCCGTGCCATGGGGCAACACCAGCCCCAACACATGCATGAACGGCAGGCGCTCGCCGTGCACGATAGGCGCCGGGGTTTTCTTCCAGGCCAGCGCGATGCCGAGACCCGCCAGCAAGATGATGCTCACCCCCATGCTCCACAGGCCCAGGCCGTGGACCAGAAACACCCCCAGTGGCGCGCCGATCGCCAGCGCGCCGTAGCTGGCAATGCCGTTCCAGGAGATGACTTTGGCGGTGTTCTGCGAACCGACCCGGCCGATGCCCCAGCCAATCGAACCCGAACCCACCAGGCTTTCCGCGCTGCCCAGCACCAGGCGACCGATGAACAGGCTGATCAGGCTCATCATCGGCCAGCTTTCCAGCAGGTCCGCCAGGAGCATGAATACGCCGCTGAGGCCGCAGCCCGCCAGGCCGATCAGTACCGCCTTTTTGCTGCCGTGGGTATCGATATAGCGGCTGGAATAGGGGCGGCTGAGCAACGTGGCGAGGTACTGAATGCTGATCACCAGACCGGCGGCGATGGCGCCGAAACCGAGGTCGGTGTGCACGTAGCCGGGCAACACGGCCAGTGGAATGCCGATGTTCAGGTAGCCGATGAACGTGAACAGAACAATGGAAACGACCTGCAGCGTGACGGCCATAGGGCGTTGGGTTGCGGCGCGCGAAGCGTCTGGCATGACATCAATCCGGTTACGACAGGGAGGGTGAGGCGAGGGGTGATTCAGGATTCAGCGTAGACGCTCAACCTGAGCGACACCGCCATCATAACGAGGGTTGCCACGGGATGGCAGGTCAAGCATGAACAGAAGCCAAATGAATTGCAGATTATGTCGTCAGGTGCGCGGCGAACGTGTCCACCCGCTTACTTATCCACAGGTGCAACCAGTTGCGTGGTCACCAGCGCAGCCAGTGCATTTTCCTGAGTGCCGAAGCGCGCCAGCAGGGCGTTCTGTTTTTCGGGGCTCAGGCGGGTCCAGATGTCGATCATCTTTTCGGCGGTGCCGATCAGGGCCTGGGCTTGTGTTTCGGTGAAGTCGGACATGGTTTTCTCAACTCGAGCATTTCAGCCCTTATGGAAATACACCTTGAAGACGTTCTTCCGTAGGGGCTGAAAATCAGCCTGTTGCGTCGGCCTGAGCCGTTAGCGCGGGCGTTGTGCTTGCTTGACGGGATCACGCTTGGAGCTTGCCTTCATCTCGATCGGC
The DNA here is from genome assembly GCF_040202885.1 of Xanthomonas sp. WHRI 1810A. Taxonomy (NCBI): domain Bacteria; kingdom Pseudomonadati; phylum Pseudomonadota; class Gammaproteobacteria; order Lysobacterales; family Lysobacteraceae; genus Xanthomonas; species Xanthomonas sp. WHRI 1810A. Next base: position 252,436 of record NZ_JBEGED010000005.1, on the reverse strand, counting down.
TGACCGAGTTCCTGGCGGGCTGCCGCGCTTTGCTGCGGTGTGCTTGGGAAGGGGAAGTTGGGGATTTCATGCATCGTCGTCGCTCCTCACAAGTATTGCTGGCAGTGGAACAGCACGTTGGAAAACGCAGGCTGAGGATACAGCACAACAAATGACAAACAGACTTTTAATGTGACCCGTTTGTCATGTGCGGAAACTTTATGGCCGGTGATCGACCTAGAACGGTGTAGGAGCGCGCTTGCCCGCGATGACGTCGGCACCTCACCCTCCATGGCGCCTGATCCAGCGCCAATCGCGGGCAAGCGCGCTCCTACAGGTTATTCATGCCTTTAACACACCGCTGCAATCGCCGCTGCCAGCGCATCAAGCCGTGTCGCATCGATCCCGGCCACGTTGGCCCGTCCGGCATTGACCATGTACACGCTGTGCTCATGGCGCAGACGTGCGACCTGCTCGTCGTTCAGCCCGGTGTAGGAAAACATCCCACGCTGCACGCCGATGTGGGCGAAGCGTTCGCCCAGGCCCAGCGGGGTCAAGGCTTCCACCAGCCCCTGACGCAATTGCGCGATGCGGCTGCGCATTTCCTCGACTTCCTCCGCCCACAGGGCTTTGAGCTCCGGATCGCCCAGAATCTCGGCCACGACAGCAGCGCCATGGTCAGGCGGGTTGGACCAAAGGTTACGAGCGGTCGCCGATAACTGACTGCGCACATCGGCCAGCTTTTCAGTGCTGGCTGCGCAGACCAGCAATGCGCCGGTCCGCTCCCGGTACAGACCGAAGTTTTTCGAGCAGGAACTGGTAATCAGCAACTCAGGCAGCTCGGCGGCAAACAGCCTGACGGACCACGCGTCTTGCTCCAGGCCATCGCCGAAGCCCTGATAGGCGAAGTCGATCAGCGGCAGCAGGTTGCGCGCCTTGACGATCTCCAGCACCGCGCGCCAGTCGTCCTGGGACAGATCGAAGCCAGTGGGGTTGTGGCAGCAGGCGTGAAGCAGCACCACGTCGCCTTTGGGAATCCGGTTCAGGGTGTCGAGCATGGCCTCGACATTCAGCCGGTTGTCGCTGCCCACGTACGGGTAGTGACTGACCTTCAGGCCCGCAGCGGCGTAGATGGTTTCGTGAATCGGCCAGGTCGGGTCGCTGAGCCAGATGCCCTTGCCCGGCAGGCAATTGCGGATGAAGTCGGCGCTCAAGCGCAACGCGCCGGTGCCGCCCGGGGTCTGGGTGGCGCCGACCCGTCGATCACGAATCAGCGGGGATTCGGCGCCCAGAACCAGATCACAGATCAACGTGCCGAAACGCGGTTCGCCGTGGCCGCCGATGTAGGTCTTGGTCGGCTGCGAATCCACCAGCCGCTGTTCGGCCAGCTTCACCGCACGGGGAATGGTGGTCCGGCCCTGCGCATCCTTGTAGACACCGACGCCGAGGTCGAACTTGTTCGGGTTCGGGTCTTTGGCGTAGGCCTGAATCAGCCCCAGGATCGGATCATCGGGTACACGTTGAATCTCGGAGAAATGCATTACTTGCGGCCCTCGGCGCCGTTGGCCACCTCGTCGGTGCGGGCGGCCATGATGAAATCGTTGCGGTGCAGCCCTTTGATCGAGTGGCTCCACCAGGTGACGGTCACTTTGCCCCATTCGGTGAGCAGGGCGGGGTGGTGACCTTCAGCCTCGGCAATTTCGCCGACCGCGTTAGTAAACGCCAGCGCAAATTTGAAATTCTTGAATGCGAAGACTTTTTCCAGCTGCATTACGCCGTCGCGCACTTCGGTGTTCCAGTCGGGGATCTGCTGGAGCAGTGCCGGCAGTTCGGCGTCGCTGACGTGGGGCGCGTCGGCACGGCAGGCTTCGCAGTGGGCTTGGTTCAACGAGGTCATGATGGGGGTTTCCTGATCAGGCGGCATTGGGTTTGGAGGGCTGCTGTCTTGGGGCAAAGCGGGGGGCGTGCAAGCCCAGGTCCGTGGCCTGATTGACCAGGCCCATGATGTCTTCGTGGGCCAGTTCGAACAGCCGCGCAAGCGCCGGCAACACAAAATACACCGGCTGCAGGATATCGATGCGGTAGGGCGTGCGCATGGCTTCCACGGGATCGAACGCCTGATGCGCCGGCGCGGTGGACAGGCTGTACAGCGTTTCCCTGGGCGAGGACAGAATACCCCCGCCATAGATTTTCAGGCCGTTGGCGGTTTGCACCAGGCCGAACTCGATGGTCATCCAGTACAACCGCGCCAGGTACACGCGTTGTTCCTTGCTGGCGGCCAGGCCGAGCTTGCCGTAGGTGTGGGTGAATTCGGCAAACCCCGGATTGGTCAGCAGGGGGCAGTGTCCGAAGACTTCATGGAAGATATCCGGCTCTTGCAGGTAGTCCAGGTCCTCGCGACGGCGAATGAAGGTCGCCACCGGAAACTGCTTGTTCGCCAGCAATTCAAAAAACCGCTGGAAGGGGATCAGTGCCGGGACGCGGGTCACTTGCCAGCCGGTGGTGGCGTTCAGCACCCGGTTGATGTCCCCCAGCTGCGGAATGCGGTCATGGGGCAGGCCCAGTTGATCGATGCCCGCCAGGTACTCGTCGCACGCGCGGCCCTCGATCACGTCCAGTTGCCGCGCGACCAGGGTCTTCCACACCTCATGTTCGGCGTCGGGGTAGTCAATGAACCCGTGGGCATCCGGCTCGCGCGCTATGTATGCGCTGTGCTTCATGCTGCTCTCCCGTGTTTTTTGTTTTACAGAGCGTCGTTCTCAAGGAGCAGCGCTGAACGCGGCCCACAGTACTTATAGCGCGAATCAGCGATGGGAGGCGGGTTGTCTGGCGTATATACAGTCCGTGATTAACGGTGAATGACTGTTCTCAATGAGCGTGATCGGGAAGTTCAATCAGCCAAAGTAGTTATTCAAGGAACTTGGCGGATACTTGATGTGTCGAGCCGTTCATATCAGGGCGATATAAACAGACACGCCCCGCGGGACTGTCCCGCAGGGCGTTGAGTACGCTTTGATTAATCAACCGTTGCTGCAGCCGTTGCCCATCACTTGGTATTCCATGATATGGCGCTGACCCTTGGAGTCTTCGTACGTCATGTGCTGGGGAACGACCTGGCAGACATTTGGTACTGCGTCGAGTGAAATGACTTTGGCGATGTCCGGGTGGCTGGAGTAGGTGTACTGCTCGACGGCCACGCGTTGCTGCTGGGCGGCAACTTTGGCCTCTGATTCTTCCGCCATTGCCAATGTGCTGAAACCACAAAGAGCCAGTACAACCAGTGCAGCTTTCATTACAAGTTACCTCAAAGATATTTAATGTGTATCTGCGTCCCAGTATTTCTGGTCGGCAGGGTGCACAAAACCCGGGTGGGGGCTCTGCGTGGTACGGAGTTCGTACTTGATCAAGTTGCTGTATCAACACCCCGTTAGAGGGGCTCTTAGTTGATAACTGTTTGCCTTGTTGGCGAGAGCGATTCTATGCCCCTGGGCTGGATTCATATAGAAACGGTTTTGATAAACACTGTTGAGCGAATGGGTAACAATCGCCGAGTGCGTTGTGCTAGTGGTGGGCTGGCGATCGGGAATCTAGTGCGGTGATCGCAGTCCCATCAACAGGCGACCCCGAGCCAGAGCCGTTCAGCGCCTGGGCCGGGTATGCTGGCAAACGGTAAGACCATCGTCGAATGGCCTTTGTAGCCCTCGCCGGATACAACTGGGCCATAAAACAACAACATATCCACCGAGGTAAGAAAGATGAGTGCGGCTTCCCTTTACCCCGTCCGCCCCGAAGTTGCAGCGACCACGCTGACAGACGAGGCGACCTACAAGGCCATGTACCAGCAGTCGGTGGTCAACCCCGATGGATTCTGGCGTGAGCAGGCCCAGCGCCTGGACTGGATCAAGCCATTCACCACCGTCAAACAGACCTCGTTCGATGACCACCGCGTCGACATCAAGTGGTTTGCCGACGGGACACTGAACGTCTCCTACAACTGCCTCGACCGCCACCTGGCCGAGCGCGGGGATCAACTGGCAATCATCTGGGAAGGCGACGACCCTTCCGAAAGCCGCAACATCACCTACCGCGAACTGCACGAAGAAGTCTGCCAGTTCGCCAACGCCCTGCGCGGCCAGGATGTGCATCGCGGCGACGTCGTCACCCTTTACATGCCCATGATCCCGGAAGCGGTGGTCGCGATGCTGGCCTGCGCCCGCATCGGTGCGATTCACTCGGTGGTGTTTGGCGGCTTCTCGCCAGAAGCCCTGGCCGGCCGCATCATCGATTGTAAATCCAAAGTGGTGATCACCGCTGACGAAGGCCTGCGCGGCGGCAAGAAAACCGCCATGAAAGCCAACGTCGACCGCGCCCTGACCAACCCTGAAACCGCCAGCGTGCAGAAGGTCATCGTCTGCAAACGCACCGGCGGCGACATCGAGTGGAACCGCCATCGCGACATCTGGTACCACTCGCTGCTGGAAGTGGCCTCGACCACCTGCGCGCCGAAGGAAATGGGCGCTGAAGAGTCGCTGTTCATCCTTTATACCTCCGGCTCTACCGGCAAACCCAAAGGCGTGCTGCACACCACCGCCGGCTACCTGCTGTACGCGGCGCTGACCCACGAACGCGTGTTCGACTACAAACCGGGTGAAATCTACTGGTGCACTGCGGACGTCGGCTGGGTCACCGGCCACAGCTACATCGTCTACGGCCCGCTGGCCAATGGCGCGACCACGCTGCTGTTCGAAGGCGTGCCGAACTACCCGGACATCACGCGCCTGTCGAAGATCATCGACAAGCACAAGGTCAACATCCTCTACACGGCACCTACCGCCATCCGCGCGATGATGGCCGAAGGCACCAAATCCGTGGAAGGCGCCGACGGTTCGAGCCTGCGCCTGCTGGGTTCGGTGGGTGAGCCGATCAACCCGGAAGCCTGGAACTGGTACTACAACACCATCGGCAACAAGAACTGCCCGATCGTTGATACCTGGTGGCAGACCGAAACCGGCGGCATCCTGATCAGCCCGTTGCCCGGCGCCACGGCCTTGAAACCGGGCTCGGCGACGCGTCCGTTCTTCGGCGTGATCCCGGCGCTGGTGGACAATCTGGGCAACCTGATCGAAGGCGCGGCCGAAGGCAATCTGGTGATTCTGGATTCCTGGCCGGGCCAGTCGCGCACCTTGTATGGTGACCACGACCGGTTCGTCGACACCTACTTCAAGACCTTCCGCGGCATGTACTTCACCGGCGACGGCGCCCGTCGTGACGAAGACGGCTACTACTGGATCACCGGCCGTGTGGACGACGTGCTCAACGTGTCCGGCCACCGTATGGGCACGGCGGAGATCGAAAGCGCCATGGTCGCCCACCCGAAAGTCGCCGAAGCGGCAGTGGTCGGTGTGCCGCATGACCTGAAGGGGCAGGGCATCTACGTCTACGTCACCCTGAACGGCGGCGAAGTGCCGGACGAGGCGCTGCGCATCGAGCTGCGCAACTGGGTACGCAAGGAAATCGGCCCGATTGCCTCGCCGGACGTGATTCAGTGGGCCCCGGGCCTGCCCAAGACCCGCTCCGGCAAAATCATGCGCCGTATCCTGCGCAAGATCGCCACCGGCGAGTACGACGCCTTGGGCGACATTTCCACCCTGGCCGACCCCGGCGTCGTGGCCCACCTGATCGAAACGCACAAGACCATGAACGTCGCTTAAGCCGCAACGCAAAAACAACGCCCCGCCCGGTGAAAGCCGGGCGGGGCGTTTTTTTTTGGCTGGCGATTACCTTTGTTGGAGCGAGGCTTGCCCGCGAAGGCTGGACACAGGGTGGCCAGACCGACGCAAATCCCTGTAGGCGCATTTGGTTGATCGCTCCCACGCTCTGCGTGGGAACGAATCCCCGGACGCTCTGCGTCCCGATGACGCGGAGCGTCATGCACGGCATTCCCACGCGGAGCGTGGGAACGATCATCCCTATACGTCAATCGCGAGCAAGCTCCCTCCCACCAGGTATTGATCGTTCCCACGCTCTGCGTGGGAATGAATCCCCGGACGCTCCGCGTCCCTTTGACGCGGAGCGTCATGCGCAGCATTCCCACGCGGAGCGTGGGAACGATCAACTGTCTGGGGATGCCACTGTTTTTCGGCGGGATGAATTCCCGTGGGAGCGAACCTGTTCGCGAAGAGGTCAGTACAGGCACTGCATCCGTCGCCTGACCCATCGCCTTCGCGGGCAAGCCTCGCTCCAACAGGAAGGCATCTGATCGTCCCCACGCTCTGCGTGGGGATGAATCCCCGGACGCTCCGCGTCCCTTTGACGCGGAGCGTCATGCGAAGCATTCCCACGCGGAGCGTGGGGAACGATCAGCCATATGCTTCAATCGCGAGCAAGCTCCCTCCCACACGGGGATAGGTCGCCGACGGTTGGGCGTTCCCGGATTTGCCTCTTGCCCGGACTTTGCCAATAATGCGCGCGCTTTGCTGTGTAAAGGTGCGCCTCACCGCGGGCTCATGAATCAAATGAGCTGTCAATCAGGCTGATCGGCTTTCCCGGTGCTTGTGTAACTAGTTGTCGCCTGGGAGAAATATCGACTTCAGGCCTGCCGCTAAAATGCCGATCGCGCGCGTACGGCATGTCGAACCCGGTTCGAGTGCACCTGGCGTCGCCACCACAGATCTTCCTTCTGCACATTGAGCGTCTCGCTCACTCTGCCACTTGTCGTGCTGTACCGATGGAGTCTCACCCATGAAAAAGCTCATGCTTCTTGGCGCACTGGCGCTGACCGTGTTGGCCCAGCCAGTCTTCGCTGATGAAAAGCCTCTGAAGATCGGCATCGAAGCGGCGTACCCTCCGTTCGCTTCGAAAGCGCCGGACGGCACGATCGTCGGTTTCGACTACGACATCGGCAACGCGCTGTGCGATGAGATGAAAGTCAAATGCACCTGGGTCGAGCAAGAGTTCGACGGCCTGATCCCTGCACTCAAGGTGCGCAAGATCGACGCCATTCTGTCTTCGATGTCCATCACCGACGACCGCAAGAAATCCGTCGATTTCAGCAACAAGTACTACAACACCCCGGCACGCCTGGTGATGAAGCAGGGCACCGTGGTCAGCGACAGCCTGACCGAACTCAAGGGCAAGAACATCGGCGTGCAGCGTGGTTCGATCCACGAGCGTTTCGCCAGGGAAGTCCTCGCGCCGCTGGGCGCAGAAATCAAGCCGTACGGCTCGCAGAACGAAATCTACCTGGACATCGCCGCCGGTCGCCTGGATGGCACCGTGGCTGACGCAACCTTGCTGCAGGACGGCTTCCTCAACACCGATTCGGGCAAAGGCTACGCGTTCGCAGGTCCCGCCTTTACTGACGTGAACTACTTCGGTGATGGCGTCGGTATCGCTGTGCGCAAGGGCGATAAAGCCAACCTGGACCGTATCAACGCGGCCATCGTGGCGATTCGTGCCAATGGCAAGTACAAGGCCATTCAGGACAAGTACTTCAACTTCGACATCTACGGTCAGTAAGCCTGCTCAGGCAGGTCATGGCGCAGGCAGCAGGGCGACAGCCGGCTGACTGCGCCATTTTCATTTCCACGCGAAAGGGCCAAACATCATGTTGAAAGGCTACGGGGCCGTCATCCTCGACGGTGCATGGCTGACCTTGCAGCTCGCCCTGTCCTCCATGGCACTGGCCATCGTCCTCGGTCTGATCGGCGTGGCACTGCGCCTGTCGCCGGTGCGCTGGCTGGCGTGGCTGGGCGACCTGTATTCCACGGTCATTCGCGGCATTCCCGATCTGGTCCTGATCCTGCTGATCTTCTACGGCGGCCAGGACCTGCTCAATCGCGTCGCGCCGATGCTGGGCTACGACGACTACATTGATCTGAACCCCCTGGCCGCCGGTATCGGCACCCTGGGGTTCATCTTCGGCGCCTACTTGTCGGAAACCTTTCGCGGCGCCTTCATGGCCATTTCCAAGGGTCAGGCCGAAGCGGGCATGGCCTATGGCATGAGCGGGACTCGCGTGTTCTTCCGCATCCTCGTGCCGCAAATGATTCGCCTGGCCATCCCCGGGTTTACCAACAACTGGCTGGTGCTGACCAAGGCCACCGCGCTGATTTCAGTGGTCGGTCTGCAAGACATGATGTTCAAGGCCAAGCAGGCAGCGGACGCCACCCGCGAGCCGTTCACCTTCTTCCTCGCGGTCGCGGCGATGTACCTGATCATCACCAGCGTGTCGCTGCTGGCCCTGCGTTTCCTTGAAAAACGCTACTCCGTTGGCGTAAGGGCGGCAGACCTATGATCTTCGACTACAACATGGTCTGGGAAAACCTGCCGCTGTACTTCGGCGGCCTGCTGATCACCCTGAAACTGCTGGCGATCTCGCTGTTCTTCGGTTTGCTGGCGGCGCTGCCGCTGGGGCTGATGCGGGTCTCGAAAGTGCACTGGATCAACTTCAGCGCCTGGCTGTACACCTACGTGATTCGCGGCACGCCAATGCTGGTGCAGCTGTTTTTGATTTACTACGGGCTGGCGCAGTTTCAGGCTGTGCGCGACAGCTTCCTGTGGCCGTGGCTGTCCAGCGCCACGTTCTGCGCCTGCCTGGCCTTTGCCATCAACACCAGCGCCTACACCGCCGAAATCATCGCTGGCAGCCTGAAGGCCACGCCCGCCGGTGAAATCGAGGCGGCCAGGGCCATGGGCATGTCGCGCTCGAAGATGTACCGGCGGATTTTGTTGCCCTCGGCCTTGCGTCGCGCGCTGCCGCAGTACAGTAATGAAGTGATCATGATGCTGCAGACGACGAGTCTGGCGTCCATCGTGACCCTGATCGACATCACTGGGGCGGCCCGTACGGTCAATGCCCAGTTCTATCTGCCTTTCGAGGCGTATATCACCGCAGGGGTTTTCTACCTGTGCCTGACCTTCATTTTGGTGCGACTGTTCAAGCTGGCCGAACGCCGCTGGCTGAGCTATCTCGCGCCGAGGAAGCACTGATATGCAACGCATCGATCATGTTTTGCCGTGGAACACCCTCGGTACCGAACGCCAGCTGAGCGTTTTCCGCTTTGGCACGGGCGAGCGCAAGGCCTACATCCAGGCCAGCCTGCACGCCGATGAACTGCCCGGCATGCGCACCGCCTGGGAGCTGAAGAAACGCCTGATCCAGCTCGAAGAGGAAGGCCTGCTCAACGGCGTCATCGAATTGGTGCCGGTGGCCAATCCCATCGGTCTGGGCCAGTTGCTGCAAGGCGCCCATCAAGGGCGTTTTGAATTCGGCAGCGGCAAGAACTTCAACCGCGATTTCTCGGAGCTGAGCGAGCCGGTGGCCGAACGGCTCGAAGGCCAGCTGGGCGATGACCCCCACGCCAACATCCAGCTGATCCGGCAGACCATGGCCTCGGTGCTTGAGCAATTGCCGCCGGCCGCCAGCCAGCTGCAGGGCTTGCAGCGCTTGCTGTTGAGCCATGCCTGCACCGCCGACATCGTCCTCGACCTGCATTGCGACGCCGACGCCGCGCTGCACATGTATGCCTTGCCACAGCATTGGCCGCAGTGGCGTTCATTGGCGGCGCATCTGGATGTGCGGGTCGGTCTGCTGGCTGAGGATTCCGGCGGCAGCTCCTTCGACGAAGCCTGCTCGCTGCCGTGGCTGCGCCTGTCGCGTCGCTTCCCCGAGGCGCAGATTCCCCTGGCGTGCCTGGCGACCACCCTCGAACTGGGCGGGCAGGCCGACACCGGACAGCTCGAAGCCCAGGCCCACGCCGAAGGCATCCTGGCGTTCCTCGCCGAACAAGGGCTGATCAGCGGCGACTGGCCAAAACCCGAGAGCGAGGCCTGCGACGGCGTGCCGTTCGAAGGCACCGAGTTGCTCTACGCGCCGCACCCGGGTGTGGTGACCTTTCTGCGCCAGGCCGGCGATGTGGTTGAAGTCGGTGAGCCGCTGTTCGAGGTGATCGATCCCCTGTCCGACCGGGCCACTACGGTGTGTGCCGGGACGGCGGGCGTGTTGTTCGCCATCGAGCGCCTGCGTTACGCCCAGCCGGGTTTCTGGCTGGCCAAAGTGGCAGGGCGTACCGCGCTGCGTCAGGGTCGCTTGCTCAGTGACTGATTTGTTGTGAGACCCGAAGCTGTGAAAACCGAAAGCCTGAGAACCGAAAGCATGAACAAACTGGAAATCCAGGACCTGCATAAACGCTACGGCAGCCACGAGGTGCTCAAGGGCGTTTCGCTGACGGCCAAGGCAGGCGATGTGATCAGCATCATCGGCTCCAGCGGGTCAGGCAAAAGCACGTTCCTGCGCTGCATCAACCTGCTGGAGCAGCCCCATGCCGGCCGCATCCTGCTGAACAACGAAGAGCTCAAGCTGGTTGCCACCAAAGACGGCAGCCTGAAGGCGGCCGACCCCAAACAGCTGCAGCGCATGCGTTCGCGGTTGTCGATGGTGTTTCAGCATTTCAACCTGTGGTCGCACATGACCGCGCTGGAAAACATCATCGAGGCGCCGATGCACGTGCTCGGTCTGTCGAAGAAGGACGCCCTGGAAAAAGCAGAGCACTACCTGGCCAAGGTCGGCGTTTCCCACCGTAAAGCGGCGTATCCGGGGCACATGTCCGGTGGCGAGCAGCAGCGGGTGGCGATTGCCCGTGCGCTGGCGATGGAGCCGGAAGTCATGCTGTTCGACGAACCGACCTCGGCGCTGGACCCGGAGCTGGTGGGCGATGTGCTCAAAGTCATGCAGGCCCTGGCGCTGGAAGGCCGGACCATGGTCGTCGTGACCCATGAAATGGGCTTTGCCCGGGAAGTGTCGAATCAGCTGATCTTCCTGCACAAGGGCGTGGTCGAAGAGCGGGGCGACCCGCGCCAGGTGCTGGTCAATCCTCAGTCCGAGCGCTTGCAGGGCTTCCTGTCGGGCAGCCTCAAGTAGTGAGTGACGGTGCCTTTTGCGCGGGAACAGGTCATGCTGCGCATCGATTCTGCTGACGACATGACCTGGCTGGACCTGATTAGCTCAAGCGCGTCGGCGTTTGACCCACCTTTGCGACATGCTCCGGACTTCACGCCATGACTGCCCATCGAATAGGTTTTCTCATCTGGCCCAGCACCAAAGCCCTGACGTTGGCGCTGGCCGAGGAAGCCTTGCGTGTTGCCCAACGGGTCCATCCGGAAGTGGTGTACGAGCTGTCGTTTCTGCAGGCCGAGCCTCCGGTGGAAGGCGCCGCCTGGCAATTGCCGGGCGAACCCTGGACCGGGCGGCTTGAGGGCTGTCAGAAGATTTTCCTGCTGGCCGACGAGCCGCCGGCACCGATGTCTTCGGCGCTGAGCAGCGCGCTCAAGCAAGTGGTGCGGGCCGGTTGCGTCATCGGTGGTTTGTCCGCCGGCGTCTACCCGCTGGCGCAGCTGGGTTTGCTCGACGGTTATCGCGCGGCGGTGCACTGGCGCTGGCAGGACGATTTCGCCGAGCGTTTCCCCAAGGTCATCGCCACCAGCCATTTGTTCGATTGGGACCGCGATCGTCTGACGGCCTGTGGCGGGATGTCGGTGCTGGACCTGTTGCTGGCGGTGCTGGCCCGTGATCACGGCGCCGAACTGGCGGGCGCGGTCTCGGAAGAACTGGTGGTGGAGCGGATTCGCGAAGGCGGCGAGCGCCAGCGGATTCCGTTGCAGAACCGCTTGGGGTCCAGCCACCCGAAGCTGACCCAGGCGGTGCTGTTGATGGAAGCGAACATCGAAGAACCGCTGACCACCGATGAAATCGCCCAGCACGTGTGCGTCTCCCGTCGTCAGCTGGAGCGCATCTTCAAGCAATACCTCAATCGCGTGCCGAGCCAGTACTACCTTGAGCTGCGCCTGAACAAGGCCCGGCAAATGCTGATGCAGACCAGTAAATCGATTATCCAGATCGGCCTGTCGTGCGGTTTCTCGTCGGGGCCACACTTCTCCAGCGCCTACCGCAATTTCTTCGGCGCCACCCCGCGTGAAGACCGCAACCAGCGGCGCAGCAGCAGCCCGTTCGAATTGTCCCCGGTGTCGGCCGAGCGGGGGTGAATCCGGTTTGCGGCCTTCATCTGTAGGAGCGCGCTTGCCCGCGAAGGCGTTAGGTCACCCAATGCATCTTTATCGCCTGATCAATCTTTCGCGGGCAAGCGCGCTCCTACAGGCCTGCAACGTTTAAACTGCGCCATTGCGACCCTATTTGTCGCATTGCTGAAAGCCACGGAAAAAGCCGGGTAGGCGCTGTAAGAAGTTGTCGCCTGGCGACAAGGCCCGGTCGAAAACTGACCCTACAATCCTTTCCATCGCTCGCCCGTTCAGGCGGGTGTTACTCTTCAGGAGACTCCGATGTCCGTTGAGCAAGCTCCGGTGCAACGCGCCGATTTCGACCAGGTGATGGTCCCCAACTACGCCCCGGCCGCTTTCATTCCTGTGCGCGGTGCCGGTTCCCGGGTCTGGGATCAGTCGGGTCGTGAACTGGTCGATTTCTCCGGTGGCATCGCCGTCAACGTGCTGGGTCACTGCCACCCGGCACTGGTCAACGCCCTGACCGAACAAGGCAACACCCTGTGGCACGTGTCCAACGTCTTCACCAACGAGCCGGCCCTGCAACTGGCGCGCAAGCTGGTGGATTCGACGTTCGCCGAACGCGTGTTTTTCTGTAACTCCGGCGCCGAAGCCAACGAAGCCGCGTTCAAGCTGGCCCGCCGTGTGTCCCACGACCTGTACGGCACCGAGAAGTATGAAATCGTCGCGGCCATCAACAGTTTCCACGGCCGCACCCTGTTCACCGTCAGTGTCGGTGGCCAGCCGAAATATTCCGATGGTTTCGGCCCGAAAATCACCGGCATTTCCCACGTTCCGTACAACGACCTCGAGGCCCTGAAGGCCGCCGTCACCGACAAGACCTGCGCGGTGGTGCTCGAGCCGATTCAAGGCGAAGGCGGTGTGTTGCCCGCTGACCTGTCTTACCTGCAAGGCGCCCGCGAGCTGTGCGATCAGCACAACGCGCTGCTGGTGTTCGACGAAGTGCAGAGTGGCATGGGCCGCAGCGGCCATCTGTTCGCCTACATGCACTACGGCGTAATCCCCGACATTCTTTCCAGCGCCAAGAGCATCGGCGGCGGCTTCCCGATGGCGGCGATGCTGACCACGGAAAAACTGGCCAAGCACCTGTCTGTCGGCGTCCACGGCACCACGTATGGCGGCAATCCGCTGGCGTGCGCGGTGGGTAACGCGGTGATGGACGTGGTCAACACCCCTGAAGTGCTGGCCGGTGTGAACAGCAAGCACCAGCAGTTCCGTACCCGTCTGGAAAAAATCGGCCAGCAGTACGGCGTATTCACTCAAGTGCGTGGCCTGGGTCTGCTCATCGGTTGTGTGCTGACCGAGGCCTGGAAAGGCCGCGCCAAAGACATCTTCAATGCTGCCGAACACGAAGGCGTGATGGTGCTTCAGGCCGGTCCCGACGTCATTCGTTTCGCGCCGAGCCTGGTGGTGGAAGACGCCGACATCGAAGAAGGCCTGAACCGCTTCGAGCGTGCGGTGGCGAAGTTGACTGCTGCCTGATCGGCGACACCGAACTGTAGGAGCGCGCTTGCCCGCGATGGCGTTGTGTCAGGCGTTCAATGTGTCACAGGCAGATCGCAATCGCGGGCAAGCGCGCTCCTACAGATGCTGTCTTAAATTTTTTTGCCGGTCATCCAGACCGGGTTTTTTCTCTAGGAGTGACACCATGCTGGTGATGCGCCCCGCGCAAATGGCTGATCTGCCCGAGGTTCAACGCCTCGCTGCCGACAGCCCGATTGGTGTCACGTCCTTGCCCGATGACGCTGGCCGATTGAGCGACAAGATTGCCGCGTCGGAAGCCTCGTTTGCCGCCGAAGTCAGTTTCAATGGTGAAGAAACCTACTTCTTCGTTCTGGAAGACCTCGACACGGGCCTGCTGGTGGGGTGCTCGGGCATCGTCGCCTCCGCGGGCTATTCCGAGCCCTTCTACAGCTTTCGCAACGAAACCTTCGTTCACGCCTCCCGCGAGCTGAAGATCCACAACAAGATTCACGTCCTGTCCCAGTGCCACGACCTCACCGGCAACAGCCTGCTGACCAGCTTTTACGTGGTCCGGGAACTGGTCGGCACCACGTGGTCGGAACTCAACTCCCGGGGTCGCCTGCTGTTCGTCGCCGGCCATCCCGAGCGCTTCGCCGATTCAGTGGTGACCGAGATCGTCGGCTACAGCGATGAGAACGGCGACTCACCGTTCTGGGACGCCATCGGCCGTAACTTCTTCGACCTGAACTACGCCGAAGCCGAGCGCATTTGCGGCCTGAAAAGCCGGACCTTCCTCGCCGAACTGATGCCGCATTACCCGATCTACGTGCCGCTGTTGCCGGACACCGCTCAGGAAGCCATGGGCCAGGTGCACCCGCGGGCGCAGATCACCTTCGACATCCTCATGCGCGAAGGCTTCGAGACCGATCATTACATCGACATCTTCGACGGCGGCCCGACGCTGCATGCGCGGGTGTCGGGTATCCGTTCCATTGCCCAGAGCCGGGTGGTGCCGGTCAAGGTCGACGCTGTCAACAACGGTGATGCGGTCAAGGGCGGGCGTCCATATCTGGTGGCCAACGGTCAGTTGCAGGACTACCGCGCGGTGTTGCTGGAACTGGACTGGGTGCCCGGCAAGCCGGTCACGCTGAGTGTCGCGGCGGCCGAAGCCTTGGGCGTGGGTGAAGGCGCCAGTGTGCGCATCGTCGCGGTTTGACAGGTTGATTACCGCTGTCCGGTGGCTGAAGACCAGCACGGAAAGCGGATCGCAAGTTAGCGAGTTTCGCCGGTCCCCAAGCGGGCCGGTTGAGGAGAAAGCATGATCGTTCGTCCCGTACGCAGCAGTGACCTGCCGGCCCTGATCGAGCTGGCGCGCAGCACCGGCCCCGGCCTGACCACGTTGCCCGCCAACGAAGAGCGGCTGGCGCACCGGGTCGGCTGGGCCGAAAAGACCTTCCGGGGTGAAGCCGGTCGCGGCGACGCCGATTACCTGTTTGTCCTGGAAGACGACGATGAGCGGGTGGTGGGCATCTCCGCCATTGCGGGCGCCGTCGGCCTGCGCGAGCCCTGGTATAACTACCGCGTGGGCCTGACGGTCAGCGCCTCGCAAGAACTGAACATCTACCGCGAGATTCCGACGCTGTTTCTGGCCAACGACCTGACCGGCAACTCCGAGTTGTGCTCGCTGTTTCTGCGGGATGACGCCCGCACCGGCATGAACGGCCGTCTGCTGTCCAAGGCGCGGATGCTGTTCATCGCTGAATTCCCTGAGCTGTTCGGCGCCAAGATCATCGCCGAAATGCGCGGCATGTCCGACGAGCACGGCCATTCGCCGTTCTGGGAAAGCCTGGGCCGGCACTTCTTCAAGATGGAATTCAGCCAGGCCGATTACCTGACCGGGGTCGGCAACAAGGCGTTCATCGCCGAGTTGATGCCCAAATTCCCGCTGTACACCTGCTTCCTGTCGGAGGCGGCGCGCAACATCATCGGTCGCGTGCACCCCAGCACTGAACCGGCGCTGACCATGCTCAAGGGCGAAGGCTTCAGCTATCAGGGCTACGTCGACATCTTCGACGCCGGCCCGGCCATTGAATGCGAAACCAGCAAGATTCGCGCGGTCCGTGACAGCCAGCCGCTGGTGTTGGCGGTGGGCACGCCGGGCGACGACGCGACGCCGTTCCTTATCCACAACCGCAAGCGCGAAGACTGCCGCGTGACTGCGGCGCCTGCCCGGTTCGCCGCCGGTACGCTGGTGGTAGCGCCGCAGACCGCCAAGCGCCTGCGCCTCAGTGCCGGCGATCACGTGCGGGCGGTGCCATTGTCCCCGGCCCGGGAGGGTATCTGATGAACACGCTGTATATCGCCGGCGCCTGGCAGGCCGGCCAGGGTGAAGGTTTTGACTCGCTCAATCCGGTCACGCAACAGGTGGTCTGGTCCGGCCAGGGCGCCAGCGCCGGGCAAGTGGACGCGGCTGTGGTTGCCGCGCGTCAGGCGTTTCCTGCCTGGGCCAGTCTGTCGCTGGAAGCGCGGATCGGCGTGCTGGAAACCTTCGCCGTCAGCCTCAAAGATCATGCCGCTGAACTGGCCCGTTGCATCGGTGAGGAAACCGGCAAGCCGCTGTGGGAATCGGCCACTGAAGTGACCAGCATGGTCAACAAGGTGGCGATTTCGATCCAGAGCTATCGCGAGCGCACCGGTGAGAAGAGCGGCCCGCTGGGCGACGCCAACGCGGTGTTGCGGCACAAACCCCATGGCGTGGTGGCGGTGTTCGGTCCGTACAACTTTCCGGGGCATCTGCCCAACGGGCACATCGTCCCGGCGCTGCTGGCGGGTAACGCCGTGGTGTTCAAACCCAGCGAACTGACGCCCAAGGTCGCCGAGCTGACGGTCAAGTGCTGGATCGAAGCCGGGCTGCCTGCGGGCGTGCTCAACCTGCTGCAAGGCGGGCGTGAAACCGGCATCGCATTGGCGGCCAATCCGGGCATCGACGGGCTGTTTTTCACAGGATCGAGCCGCACCGGCAATGCGCTGCATCAGCAATTCGCGGGTCGTCCGGACAAGATCCTGGCACTGGAGATGGGCGGTAATAACCCGCTGATCGTCGACCAGGTGCAGGACGTCGAGGCGGCGGTGTACACGGTGATTCAGTCAGCGTTCATCTCGGCCGGTCAGCGCTGCACCTGCGCCCGTCGTCTGCTGGTGCCGGAAGGCGCGTGGGGTGATGCGTTTCTGACGCGCCTGGTGGAGGTGACGGCCACGATTCAGGTCGGCGCCTTCGATCAGCAGCCGGCGCCGTTTATGGGCTCGGTGATTTCCCTGGGCGCTGCCCGAGCATTGCTCGACGCCCAGGAATTGTTGCTGGCCACCGGCGCTATCCCGCTGCTGGAAATGACCCAGCCCGCTTCGGATTCAGCGTTGCTGACGCCGGGCATTCTGGACGTGAGTGACGTCAGTGATCGCCCGGACGAAGAGCTGTTCGGGCCGCTGTTGCAGGTTATCCGCTACGCTGACTTCGAGGCGGCGATCACCGAGGCCAACGCCACGCAATACGGCTTGGCGGCGGGTTTGCTGTCCGACTCACAGGCGCGTTATCAGCAGTTCTGGCTGCACAGCCGGGCCGGTATCGTGAACTGGAACAAACAACTGACCGGCGCGGCCAGCAGTGCGCCGTTTGGCGGGGTAGGTGCTTCGGGCAATCATCGGGCCAGCGCGTATTACGCGGCGGATTATTGCGCGTACCCGGTGGCGTCGCTGGAGGCCGAAAAGCTGACCCTGCCGGCGAGCCTGACGCCTGGGATCACGATGGCGCGTGACTAACACCTGTAGGAGCGCGCTTGCCCGCGAAAACGGATGTACATCCGCCACAGATCTGTTGGCAGATACGACGACATCGCGGGCAAGCGCGCTCCTACAACGCCTGATTGCACATGAAACAGATGTTTATAAAAACAGATCCACGGAGCCTCACCGATGAAATCCTGTGAAGTCAATTTTGACGGTCTAGTGGGGCCTACCCATAACTACGGCGGACTGTCGTACGGCAACGTCGCTTCCCAGAGTAACTGCCAGCAAGCGTCCAACCCGCGCGAGGCCGCCCTGCAGGGGCTGGCCAAAATGAAAGCGCTGATGGACATGGGCTTTACCCAGGGCGTGCTGGCACCACAGGAGCGCCCCGACGTCGCCGGCCTGCGCCGACTGGGCTTTAGCGGCACCGACGCGCAGGTCATCGAGCGCGCAGCCCGGCATGACATGCCGCTGCTGGTTGCCAGCTGCTCGGCGTCGAGCATGTGGGTGGCCAATGCCGCCACCGTCAGCCCCAGCGCCGACACCGCCGACGGTCGCGTGCATTTCACCGCCGCCAACCTCAACTGCAAATACCACCGCAGCATCGAGCACCCGACCACCAGCCGCGTGCTGGGCGCGATGTTCGCCGATCAGCAGCACTTCGCCCATCACGCCGCCTTGCCTGCCGTCGCTCAGTTCGGTGACGAAGGCGCCGCCAACCACACGCGGTTTTGCCGTAACTACGGCGAAGCCGGCGTCGAGTTCTTCGTCTTCGGTCGCAGCGCGTTCGACACCCGTTACCCCGCGCCGCAGAAGTACCCGGCGCGCCAGACCCTGGAAGCCTCACAAGCCGTGGCGCGTCTGCACGGCCTGAGCGAGGACGGCGTAATCTACGCGCAGCAGAACCCGGCAGTGATCGATCAAGGCGTGTTCCATAACGACGTGATCGCGGTGGGCAACGGCGAGGTGCTGTTCTATCACGAGGATGCGTTTCTTCACACCGAGCAGATGCTGGCCGAACTGAGTGAGAAACTCGGCCGGCGGGGCGGGCGCTTTCAGGCGATCTGCGTGCCGCGCAGCGAAGTGGCGGTGGAAGACGCCGTGCGCTCCTACCTGTTCAACAGCCAGCTGTTGCTGCGCCAGGACGGGTCGATGCTGCTGATCGTGCCCGAAGAATGCCGTGGCAATGAGCGGGTGTGGCACTACTTGCAGCGCCTGACCTCAGGCCAGGGCCCGATCCGCGAGGTCAAGGTCTTCGACCTCAAGCAAAGCATGCAGAACGGCGGTGGTCCGGCATGCCTGCGACTGCGCGTCGCACTCAACGAAACTGAACTGGCGGCGGTCAATCCCGGCGTTATTATGACCGCCCCGTTGTACGACACCCTCACGCAGTGGGTGGACAAGCACTATCGCGACCGCATGAGCGAGACCGATCTGGCCGATCCGCAACTGCTGCTCGAATGCCGCACGGCGCTGGATGAACTGACCCGGCACCTCAAGCTGGGCGCGGTCTATCCTTTCCAAATCAATTGACGTACTCCGGGCTACGCGCAGCGCGCTGCCGCCCGGCCTTAAAGAGAGAGTAATGCTATGACCGACGCCCTGCGTTTGATCCTTGAAGACACCGATGGCACCCAGCTGGAAACCTCCTGCACCCGCGTTGCCGTCCTCTGGCAGGGCAAGGAAGTGTGGATTCAGCAAGACGGCCGTGGGCAGCTGCTGATCGGCGTCGACGTGGAAGAAGGCGACGCTGAATACGCCAACTTGCTGTTGCGCCCGTTGGCCACCAATCTGGTCAGCCTGCAACTGGAAATGGAGCCGGCTGACATGGGCGACGACGAAGAGCACGTTCACGGCGCCGATTGCGACCACGATTAAGCAGGAATCCAGCCCATGCTCGCCCTCGGTAAATTGCTTGAACTGACCCTGGCAGGTGACGAACCCGCTGAAAAGATCCAGCTGACCGGCGACGGCGTGCGCCTGCACTGGTTGACCGAGGGCGCCCTTGAGGTCACACCGGCCGAGGGGCGGGACAACGGCAGCGACCTGCTGTTTTCCGCCGGGATCCACGGTAATGAGACCGCCCCCATCGAGCTGCTGGATGAATTGATCCAATGTATCGCCCGCGGCGACCTCAAGCCGCGCGCACGCATTCTGTTCCTGTTCGGCAACCCCGAGGCCATGCGTCGTGGGGAGCGCTACATCGAGCAGGACGTCAACCGGCTGTTCAATGGCCGCCACTCCCACAGCCGCGGCGCTGAAGCCCTGCGCGCCGCCGAGCTTGAGCAACTGGCGTCGACCTTCTTCAGCGTGGCGGATCGCTCGCGCCTGCACTACGACCTGCACACCGCCATTCGTGGGTCGAAGATCGAGCAGTTCGCGTTGTACCCCTGGAAAGAAGGTCGTCAGCATTCGCGCCGCGAGCTGGTGCGTTTGCACGGGGCTGGCATGGAGGCGGTGCTGTTGCAGAACAAGCCGTCCATCGTGTTCAGCGCCTACACCTACGATGCGCTGGGGGCGGAGTCCTTCACTCTGGAGCTGGGCAAGGCGCGGCCGTTCGGGCAAAACCAGCAGGTCAATCTGACGCCGTTGAAGGCGTTGCTCAGCCACCTGATTCAAGGCACCGAGCCGCTGGTGGGCGATCAGATCGATGGCCTGAAGCTGTTCAGCGTCGCACGGGAGATCATCAAGCGCAGCGATGCCTTCACGCTCAACCTGCCGAACGATGTCGAGAATTTCACGCCGATGGAGAAGGGGTTCGTGCTGGCCGAAGACGCGTCCAGCTCACGCTGGATCGTCGAGGAGGAGGGCGCGCGCATCATCTTCCCCAATCCCAACGTCAAGAACGGGCTGCGGGCGGGGATCGTGATCGTGCCGACGACGGATGAGCAGTTGGGGTAGGTTTTCTTACTGGCAGATTGATCGTTCCCACGCTCCGCTTGGTAACGCCGGCCGTGGACGCTCCGCGTCCTTTGACGCAGAGCGTCAGGCAGTTCACTCCCACGCAGAGCGTGGGAGCGATCATGCCAATCAGCCCGCCACTTTGCGCTGCGCTTCTGCACGACGAATCGTGCGCAGCTTGCTCAAGGTATCCGCGCAGGTTTTTGCTGCTTCCTGGCCCTTGTGCACGAAGTGGTCGAAGAAGAATTTCTGGTGCTCTTCGCCCGCGTGGAAGTGGTGCGGGGTCAGGACCACCGAGAACACCGGGACTTCGGTTTCCAGCTGCACTTGCATCAGCGCGCTGATCACCGACTGCGCCACGAACTCGTGACGGTAGATGCCGCCGTCCACCACCAGGCCTGCGGCGACGATGCCGGCGTAATGGCCGGTATTGGCCAGCAGCTTGGCGTGCAGCGGGATTTCAAACGCGCCGCCGACTTCAAAGAAGTCGATGTCGCTTTCGGCGTAACCATGATTGGCCATTTCAGCGACGAACCCTTTACGGGCCTGATCGACAATATCCTTGTGCCAGCAGGCCTGGATAAACGCGACGCGCTCGTGGGTGTGGCTTTTGCTTTTGCTGTCGATTGCGGTGGGTTGCATCTGTTCTGACTCCTGTTTAATTAAAAAACAGGGCGCTTTGGATCGAAAGGGAGGCCAGTTTCGGTCGGCGGCCGAGCGAGCGTACTACGCCCGTTGCAGCGCTTTCGACACGATCCTGCAGTACTCATCCCGTTCTCTCTTCATCCGGACTATGACCGTCGGCCTCGGAATCACACCGAGTCTGCTGACCTTGCCTGAGCCATGAAGCCCAACCAAGCGCTCGCGGGCTAGACGCGTTGCGCGTCATTACCGCCGGTGGGGAATCGCACCCCGCCCTGAGAACGTTGCCGACAGTAATCGTTGCCGGCGGGCAGTTTTTATCACAGATTTCCAGATCATGCATGGACGCTTTCTGACAGTGAACCGGACTTTTTCTTATAACGAACCCTTGGCATTAAAGCCCGCTGCCTTGAATATCACCCCTTAAGGCCTCAACACAGAGGTAAGAAACTTTTCCTTCCCGGGAGCATCTTCGTGACGGCAATCGATCTGCGCAGCGACACAGTGACCCAACCCACCGCCGCCATGCGCGCAGCGATGGCCCTCGCCCCGCTGGGCGATGACGTGTACGGCGAAGACCCGACGGTCAACCGTCTGGAGTCCTGGCTGGCGGAGCGGCTGGGTTTTGCCGCGGCGTTGTTTGTCCCCAGTGGCACCATGAGCAATCTGTTGGGGCTGATGGCCCATTGCGAGCGCGGTGACGAATATATCGTCGGCCAGCAAGCGCACACCTATAAATACGAAGGCGGTGGTGCGGCGGTGCTGGGTTCTATTCAGCCACAGCCGCTGGACAATCAAGCCGATGGCTCACTGGACCTGAATCAGGTGTCGGCGGCGATCAAGGCCGATGACTTCCATTTCGCCCGCACCCGGCTGCTGGCACTGGAAAACACCATGCAGGGCCAGGTGCTGTCCCTGGAATACCTCGCCGCCGCGCGCAAACTCACCAGCGCCAAGGGCCTGCAATTGCACCTGGACGGCGCCCGTCTGTACAACGCGGCCGTCAAGCTGGGGGTGGACGCCCGTGACATCACCCGGCATTTCGATTCGGTGTCGGTGTGCCTGTCCAAGGGCCTCGGCGCGCCCATCGGTTCGGTGCTGTGTGGCACTCGGGAATTGATCGGCAAGGCGCGCCGCCTGCGCAAGATGGTGGGCGGCGGCATGCGTCAGGCTGGATTGCTGGCGGCGGCCGGGCAGTATGCGCTGGAGCATCAGGTCGAGCGTCTGGCCGAGGATCACGACAACGCGGCGTTCCTGGGCGACCGGTTGCGCGAGTTGGGGTTTGACGTCGAGCCGGTGCATACCAACATGGTCTACGTGCACATGGGCGAGCGGGCCGACGCGCTCAAGGCGTTCTGCGCCGAGCGCGGCATTACCTTGAGCGCTGCGCCGCGCTTGCGCATGGTCACCCATCTGAACGTCGATCGCGCGCAGCTGGAACAGGTGATCGCCGCCTTTGCCGCCTTCGGCGAGGCCTGAACGACCGATAATCCAATTGCTGATCTCTATCGAATAAACACGCTGTACCGAGCGTGCAACGCCTATATAATGCGGCCCTTTGCCGTCGCTACGTCGATGACGTTATGCATCTGCCTCTGGCCGCAGTTCCCGTGGAAGAACCTATGAAAAGCGCAGAAATCCGTGAAGCCTTCCTTCGCTTCTTCGAAGAGCAAGGCCACACCCGTGTAGCCTCCAGCTCTTTGATTCCGGGCAATGACCCCACCCTGCTGTTCACCAACGCAGGCATGAACCAGTTCAAGGACTGCTTCTTGGGTCAGGAAAAACGGGCCTACACCCGTGCCGTCAGCAGCCAGAAGTGTGTGCGCGCCGGTGGCAAGCACAACGACCTGGAAAACGTCGGCTACACCGCGCGTCACCACACCTTCTTTGAAATGCTGGGCAACTTCAGCTTTGGTGACTACTTCAAGCGCGACGCCATCACCTACGCCTGGACTTTCCTCACCGGCGTGCTGAACCTGCCCAAGGAAAAGCTCTGGGTCACGGTCTACGCGTCGGACGATGAAGCCTACGATATCTGGACCAAAGAGATCGGTGTCCCGGCCGAGCGCATGGTGCGCATCGGCGACAACAAAGGCGCGCCGTACGCCTCCGACAACTTCTGGACCATGGGCGATACCGGGCCGTGCGGTCCGTGCACCGAGATTTTCTACGACCACGGCGCCGACATCTGGGGCGGCCCGCCGGGTTCGCCGGAAGAAGACGGCGACCGCTACATCGAAATCTGGAACAACGTGTTCATGCAGTTCAACCGCACCGCTGACGGCGTGCTGCACCCGCTGCCAGCGCCGTCGGTCGACACCGGCATGGGCCTGGAACGCGTCAGTGCTGTCCTGCAGCATGTGAACTCCAACTACGAAATCGACCTGTTCCAGAGCCTGCTCAGCGCTGCCGCCAAAGCCATCGGTTGCAGCAACGACAATCAGGCGTCCCTGAAAGTCGTGGCCGACCACATTCGTTCGTGCGGTTTCCTGATTGCCGACGGCGTGTTGCCGTCCAACGAAGGCCGCGGCTACGTGCTGCGCCGGATCATTCGTCGCGCCTGCCGTCACGGCAACAAACTGGGCGCGACCGGCAGTTTCTTCTATCAGATCGTTGCAGCGCTGGTTGCCGAAATGGGCGACGCGTTCCCTGAACTGAAAACCCAGCAATCGCACATCGAGCGCGTGCTCAAGGGCGAAGAAGAGCAATTCGCCAAGACCCTGGAGCAGGGCCTGAAAATCCTCGAACAGGACCTGGCCGAGCTCAAAGGCACCGTGGTGCCGGGCGATGTGGTGTTCAAACTCTACGACACCTTCGGTTTCCCGATGGACCTGACCGGCGACATCGCCCGCGAACGCAACCTGACCCTCGACGAGGAAGGCTTCGAACGCGAAATGGACGCCCAACGGGTTCGCGCCCGTTCCGCCAGTTCGTTCGGCATGGACTACAACAGCCTGGTCAAGGTCGATGTCGCCACCGAGTTCACCGGTTACAAGGCCACTGCGGGCGATGCCAAAGTCGTCGCGCTCTATAAAGAAGGCATCGCGGTCGAGCAACTGAACGAAGGCGAGGACGGCGTCGTCATTCTTGACCAGACCCCGTTCTATGCCGAGTCCGGTGGCCAGATTGGCGACAGCGGCTATCTCACCGCAGGCGATGTGCGCTTTGATGTCAGCGATACCACCAAGACCGGCGGCGCGTTCCTGCACCACGGGGTTCAGGTGACGGGCAGCCTCAAGATCGGCGCTCAGGTCAGCACGCAGGTGGCGGCGGAAGTGCGTCAGGCCACGTCGCTGAACCACTCGGCGACCCACTTGCTGCACGCCGCGTTGCGCCAGGTGCTGGGCGACCACGTCCAGCAGAAGGGCTCGCTGGTCGACAGTCAGCGCCTGCGTTTCGACTTCAGCCACTTCGAGTCGATCAAGCCGGAGCAGATCAAGGCCCTGGAAGAGATCGTCAACGCCGAAGTGCGCAAGAACACACTGGTCGAAACCGAAGAAACCGACATCGAAACCGCCAAGAAGAAAGGCGCCATGGCGCTGTTTGGCGAGAAGTACGGCGACAACGTTCGCGTGCTGAGCATGGGCGGGGATTTCTCCGTCGAGCTGTGCGGCGGAATTCACGCCAATCGCACCGGCGACATCGCCCTGTTCAAGATCGTCAGCGAAGGCGGCGTGGCCGCCGGCGTGCGCCGTATTGAAGCGGTGACCGGCGCTGCGGCCCTGGCGTACCTCAACGGCGCCGAAGAACAACTCAAGGAAGCCGCGCTGCTGGTCAAAGGCAATCGCGACAACCTGCTGGACAAACTGGCGGCGGTCGTCGAGCGCAATCGTCTGCTGGAAAAACAACTGGAACAACTGCAGGCCAAGGCCGCCAGTGCGGCGGGCGACGATCTGTCGTCCTCTGCGGTGGACGTCAAGGGCGTCAAGGTTCTCGCTGCCCGTCTCGACGGTCAGGATGGCAAGGCGCTGTTGGCGCTGGTCGATCAGTTGAAGAACAAGCTCGGCCGCGCAGTGATCCTGCTCGGCAGTGTGCATGAAGACAAGGTCGTCCTCGTTGCCGGGGTAACCAAAGACCTGACTGGCCAACTCAAAGCCGGTGATTTGATGAAACAAGCGGCCGCCGCCGTGGGTGGCAAGGGTGGCGGTCGTCCTGACATGGCGCAAGGCGGTGGCGTTGATGCCACTGCACTGGACGCAGCGCTGGCGCTGGCGGTCCCGTTTGCCGAACAGGGTATTTAAGTCGACCGCCGGAACCCGCTGCAGGCCAGCGGGTTTCGACGTTTTAGGTCGAACACGTTTAATGGGCGCCCACACGGGCTGAGGCGGCTTTGAGATGGCTTTAATCGTACAGAAATTTGGCGGCACCTCGGTTGGCTCGGTCGAGCGCATCGAGCAGGTGGCCGACAAAGTCAAAAAATTCCGCGAAGCCGGTGATGACCTGGTGATTGTGCTTTCCGCCATGAGCGGCGAGACCAATCGCCTGATCGAGCTGGCGAAACAGATCAGTGATCAACCGGTTCCCCGCGAGCTGGATGTCATTGTGTCTACGGGCGAGCAGGTCACCATCGCGTTGTTGGCGATGGCGTTGATCAAGCGCGGTGTGCCGGCGGTTTCATACACCGGCAACCAGGTTCGTATCCTGACTGACAGCGCCCATAACAAGGCGCGAATCCTGCAGATCGACGATCAGAAAATTCGCGCCGATCTGAAGGCTGGCCGAGTGGTCGTGGTCGCCGGTTTCCAGGGTGTCGATGAAAACGGCAACATCACGACCCTGGGTCGCGGTGGTTCGGACACCACCGGCGTGGCACTGGCTGCCGCGCTCAAGGCTGACGAATGCCAGATCTACACCGACGTCGACGGGGTCTACACCACTGACCCCCGCGTGGTGTCGCAGGCTCAGCGCCTGGACAAGATCACCTTCGAAGAGATGCTGGAAATGGCCAGCCTCGGTTCCAAGGTGCTGCAGATCCGGGCGGTCGAGTTCGCCGGCAAATACAACGTCCCGCTGCGCGTACTGCACAGCTTCAAGGAGGGTCCGGGCACCCTCATTACCATCGATGAAGAGGAATCCATGGAACAGCCGATCATTTCTGGCATCGCGTTCAACCGCGACGAAGCCAAGCTGACGATCCGTGGCGTGCCAGACACCCCGGGCGTTGCGTTCAAAATTCTCGGGCCGATCAGCGGCGCGAACATCGAAGTGGACATGATCGTGCAGAATGTTGCGCACGATAACACCACTGACTTCACCTTCACCGTGCACCGCAACGACTACCAGGCTGCGCTGCAGGTGCTGGAAAACACCGCGTCCGAAATCGGCGCGCGTGAAGTCAAGGGCGATGCCAAGATTGCCAAGGTGTCCATCGTCGGTGTGGGCATGCGCTCGCATGCCGGTGTCGCCAGCCGCATGTTTGAATCCCTGGCCAAGGAAAGTATCAACATCCAGATGATTTCGACGTCAGAGATCAAGGTGTCGGTGGTCATCGAAGAGAAGTATCTGGAACTGGCCGTGCGTGCGTTGCACACCGCCTTTGAGCTGGACGCGCCTCGCCAGGGTGAGTAAAGCCTTCAAGAGGGGCGCGGTGTCTGTCTGCGCCCCTCGCAGTTTGATGTGCGCATGAAATTCGTTTCCCCGGCGCTCGTCAGTTTTCAGGCGTGACCTCTGCTGATTCTGGCTCGGGCCGCTGCCTGTCGTTATGCAGACTGTTGTCCCTGAATGTTAGTCATGAGGAGAAAGGCATGCTGATTCTGACTCGTCGCTGCGCAGAGAGCTTGATCATTGGTGATGGTGAAATCACTGTGACCGTGCTGGGCGTAAAAGGTAATCAAGTACGAATCGGTGTCAACGCGCCCAAGGAAGTGGCAGTCCATCGTGAAGAGATTTACCTGCGCATCAAGAAAGAGAAGGACGAGGAACCAAGCCATTAATTTTTATTGAATTTTCGGTTTGCAAACAGGGAAAAGGGTGGTTATTATACGCCCCGTGTTGCGGAGAGCTGGCCGAGTGGCCGAAGGCGCTCCCCTGCTAAGGGAGTACACCTCAAAAGGGTGTCGGGGGTTCGAATCCCCCGTTCTCCGCCATTATTTGCGTAGTACGTTGTTTCTGGCTTGATCCGTAAGTGCTTGAATTTACTGGAAAAAGCGCTTGACCAAAAGAATCGACGGCCTATAATGCGCGGCAACAAATGCACTCGTAGCTCAGCTGGATAGAGTACTCGGCTACGAACCGAGCGGTCACAGGTTCGAATCCTGTCGAGTGCACCATTTAAGAGTTGTTTATAGCGATATAAGCAACTACTTTGAAAGAGCCTGGCTTCAACAGGTATTAGCTTAACCGCTAATGTTTTACCCAGTGGCGATCTGGTTTAAAAGCACCATCTGCACTCGTAGCTCAGCTGGATAGAGTACTCGGCTACGAACCGAGCGGTCACAGGTTCGAATCCTGTCGAGTGCACC